>JAFOFE010000034.1 GCA_017387475.1 Clostridia bacterium
GATTTTGACGGCATCAATGCCTATATTCCAAGAACAGATAATGAGTTGGATGAAATGTTTGTGTTTAATGCAGAAACAAGAAAGATGATCAGTAATCTGTGGTAATACCTTCTGGTGACAAAAATTCATCGATAAAAGCTGGAGTGATTTTAGTATAATCTGCAAATGAATCTTTTAAAGTTTGAAGTTGAATTTCAATTTCTGTAAACGAAGAAATTGCGTTTTCAGAAATCTTTTTAACTTCTGCTTCTGAATAATTTCCAATGTTGATAAAATCAGAAAATAAATTTTTTCTACCAGAAACAAGAATTGAAATTTGTGCCAAAAGATGATTGATATTTTCTTCTGCTTTTTCACGAGCTTGAGAAGAATATCCAGCGTCCTTAAGTTTAGAATCCAACTCTTTTACAATATCTTCTGTAATTGCTTCCAATTGAACTTGAAATTCTGAAATTTTTTGATTTATCTGTTCAATTTGTTGATAAATTTGTGTTGTGTTGTTTTTATTTTCTGTAATTTGATTTTCTGCAAGTAAAATATTCTGATTAAAGTCAGAAATATTTTTTGCAACTTCTGCAAGTCGCTTATTCAAATCGTGCAAATTACTTTCTTGTTCACTAATATCTTCGTTTAATTGTTCAATTTGTTCTTCGATATTAGATTTTCTACCTTCAAGTTGTTGAACTTTCAATTTTGCTTCTTTTTGGCGTTCAACAAGTTCCTTTGCAGTATCAGATTTTGCTTTTTGTTCAATAGCTAAACCGTAAATTTCAGTTTGAATACTGTTTACTTGTTTTTGCATTGCATCAACTTCGTCTGTATGTTCAACGATAGTTGCATTGATATTATCAATTTCCTGACGAACTAAATCTCGTTTTGCAGAAATTTCTTTAATTTCATCTTCTTTTTGAGCTTTATTTTGAGAAAATCCTTTTAAACGTAAAAGTTGAATATCAAGTTCGTTATTAAAAATTTCTTCTTTGAGAGCACGATATTGTGTAGTTTTTTCAGCCTGAATTTTTAAAGAATCGTAGGATTTTTTTACTTCTCCTAAAATTCCTTCAACCTGACGCATATTTTCTTCTGTTCGTTCAAGTTTTCGTTCGGCTTCAGCTCTTTTTACTTTAAATCTAGTAATTCCAGCGGCTTCTTCAAAAGTACCCGTCTGCGCCGCTTTGGCTAAAAAACAGTACCCCGTACTGTTTTTATTAACGCCAAACCCTCTCGGGTTCGCCCCCCAATAAAACAAAAAGAACCAACCCTAACGGGCTAGTTCTTTTATTTTGGTGCCGGTGGCGGGGGTCGAACCCGCACGGTATCGCTACCAACGGATTTTGAGTCCGCCTCGTCTGCCAATTCCAACACACCGGCACGGTGCCTAACTATTATATATAATTATTTCTTAAAAATCAAGCCGAAAATTTTAATACCAACAAGAATTAGTGAAATTGTAGCCAGTACTAAAGAAATTACCACCGAAACAGTTAAAAAATTGTTAGCAAGTGCAGTTATAACGGCGTGTAAGGATTTAAGTGTAATACCAATTTTCGACATTTCGTTGGTTAAAAGTAAAAAGGCAGGAATAATTCCAAGCGAAAAAGATGCGCCTAAAAATGCAGAAAATAAATACTGAAGAAAAGCGCCTAGGTGGTTTAATTTAAACAACAATAATGCGCAAATAACGGTAAGTACAAGCGAAGCGAAAAGTACCATAACAACATAGTTGTTAACCGACACAAATATTTCAAGCGCATAGCTTAAAAGGGCAGGGTTAATGTAGGTTAAATAAATGCTTCCACAAGCGTCGGCAAAAGAAACTATGTCTTTTTTAGTTTCGTCGCTTAACTCGGTCGTTGCTTGCTCGGTGTATTCTCTTACCGTTGTTTCAACCATATTTTTAAAGTTGTCTAGGTTTACGGTATATTCACCACTTTTTGCCAATGTGCTTTCTAGGTTGCCGTAAAAAATATTTTCAAATTCGGCCGTATCAATTTTGCCGTTAAAAAAATCTTCGTCAAGCCCACTTGGAATGGCTAATTCGTTAAGTTCTTCGGTAAGACACTCTACAGCCAATTTGGTGTAATTAGAATTCTTTATACAGGTCGTTAGGTTGTTTTCTTTAATAAAATACAAAATACCTACCGATAGCGCAGAACAAAAAATTCCAAGGCTTACAAAAAAGGCAAAAACAAAGGAAATTATGGCGCGAATTCTTTCTTTCGTGAAAAAACTTTTCATAAATTCTCCTAATTATATGGGTCTATCATTGGCCCTGTAATAAGGGTTGCAGTAACATAATATCGGTTAACTTTATATCCAACCACATCGAACGGATAACAGGTGTAAAGCACCAAAGTTTCCTTTTCGGCTGCTAAATTATAAGCAGTTTTATCATTTTTATGTTTTGGGGAAATATCGGTAATTTCGTATTTATATTTACCGTAGTTTGTGGTAATTTCAATGGTTTCGCCAACCTTGGTATATTTAAGGCAGTTAAAGAAATTTGTATTATGACCCGATACCAAAATGGTGGAATTTTCGCCCGGAAAATGACTTCCAATGTAATGGCCGGCGCCCACTTTAAGACAAGCGTTATTATCCCCGAAAATTAAGGGCATAGAATATACGGTGTTGTTAGTAAAAATTTCAATTTTGCCGTAAACAGTGCCAAAAGTAGGGAAGGTAATATCGCTTGCTTTTACCGTTCCTTCATATCCAAGAAGGGTAGAATCGGTAAAAATATCGTTATAAATTTCAGTATCATCAGACCACCTGTCGCCCGAAATAGCAGACCAAGTATTAGCTGCAATTTCAACGAACGGCTTAAAGGTACAATAAAGAAACAGAAGTGTAATAATGAAAAAAGCTAACGGCAACACAAGGTAACCAATTAGCTTTTTTGTAGCAAAATTATTTTTCAATTATTTTACGAAAAGTGCGTTTTTCTTAGCAATAACAACAGATGCGCCAAGAAGTGTAACTGCAGCTAAAGTGATAATAGCAATTGCAGTAAAATCTACCTGTTCGCCTGTTTGCTTAATGATAGGAGCGTTCTTGAAAACAACCTTGCCGTTAGCATCGGTAATTGTTACGTTTTTACCATCATAAGTAAGAACACCACCGGTAACAGCTACAGCCTTTTGACCTAAAGAAAGAATTTCGCTCTTAACGTCGTCTTTAAGAACTTTAAGGTCGGTAGTAGCAGTAATTTTTTGGGCCACTACAAGCTTTTCGCCCTGAGCAATGTAACCAAGAATTTCTTTAGCCTGAGCTTCGGTAACATCGATAGTTTTGAAATAGTTTTCAGCTTGATTAACATATTGAGCAGGAACTGCAAATGTCTTTTCGCCAATTTTAACTTCTTTTTTAAGTTCAGAAATAATTTTTTGTTCGTTCGCATTAAGGTCGCCTGCAGCAGAAACGCTAATGGTCAAGGGAACGATTAAAAGAACTAATGCAAGAATAACAGCACAAATTTTTTTCATTGTGAAAACCTCTTTTTCAAAGTATTTTGCGTGCATATAAGTTACAATAATTATATGCCGAAAAAAATAAAAAGTAAAGCCTTTTTTGTCGCACAAATAAAAAATATTTTATCTCTTGATTAGTTGGCCCTTTTAAGTTATAATATATTAAATTATGCTAATATGGAGTTTTATATGCAGAATATTAATTGCAAAAATATTATGCTTTCGTTTGACGAATACATTTCAAAGTTAAATGTAATTCTGCCACAAATATATGGAAGAAAACCACTTGCCTGTGTTAACACCTTCGGTTGCCAACAAAACGTGTCCGATAGTGAAAAGATGAAGGGCATTTTAGAAGCTGCAGGTTACCAAATAACCGAAGATGACGAAAATGCCGATTTTGTTATATTCAACACCTGCGCTGTGCGAGAACACGCTGAAGACCGTGTTTTTGGCAACATCGGCAGAATGAAGGCGCTTAAAAAACAAAGACAGGGAATGCTTGTTGCAGTTTGTGGCTGTATGTCCCAACAACAAATAATTTCCGACAGAATTAAAAACAGTTACCCTTATGTCGATATAGTTCTTGGCACAAGACATTCACACAAACTTCCCGAATACATCTACAAGCGCCTTACAGGTGCTGCCAGAATATTCGATATTTCGGAAGACTTTAACCACATTCTTGAAGGCTTACCTGTACATCGCGACGGCAAGCTTAAAGGTTGGCTTCCCATTATGTACGGTTGCGACAACTTCTGTACCTACTGTATCGTACCACATGTAAGGGGACGTGAACGTTCAAGAAATTCTTGTGAAATTGTTAAAGAAGCAAAGGCTATGGTAGCTGCAGGCTTTAAAGAAATAACCCTGCTTGGTCAAAATGTTAATTCCTACGGCAAAGGGCTCAACGAAGATATAAACTTTTCGGGTCTGCTTAAAAAGATTAACGATATCGAGGGCGATTTCAGAATTAGATTTATGACTTCTCACCCAAAAGACTGTACGGTAGAATTGCTCGACACAATAGCACAGTGCGAAAAGGTCGAAACCCATTTGCATCTGCCTTTCCAGTCGGGAAGCGACAGGGTGCTTAAAACAATGAATCGCAAGTACAACAGCGAAGGCTACTTAAACCTAATAAAAGAAGCTAAAAAGCGCATACCCGGTGTTTCCTTTACAAGCGATATCATCGTTGGCTTCCCGGGCGAAACCTATGAAGATTTCAAAGAAACGCTTCGTGTTGTAAAAGAAGTTGAATTCCAAGCGCTGTTTACCTTTATCTACTCAAAAAGAAACGGTACACCTGCAGCAGTTATGCCCGACCCTGTTACAAGGGCAGAAAAGGGTAAATGGTTTAACGAACTTTTACTTACACAAGAAGAAATTTCCAAAAGAAATTACGCTTCTTATGTTGGACAAGTACACAGGGTACTGTGCGACGAAGTTAAAGAAAACGGCAAGATTTCGGGCAAAACCCTTTCTGCCGTTGAAATAGAGTTTGAAGGCGACAAAACACTTCTTGGTGAATTCGTAGAAGTAAGGGTAGATCGCTTTACAAACATTCTTGAAGGAACAAAAATATAAAGGATGATAAAAATGGATATTATTGAACTTACTCGTGAACTCGGTGCAGCAATTCAAAACACCGAAGAATACAAAAGATTTATGGCTGCTAAAGAAAAGAACGATAACGACGAGCAGCTTCAAAAACAAATTGGAGATTTCAACCTTCTTAAAATGCAGTTAGACGCAGAATACGAAAAAGAAGAAAAAGACGAAGCAAAGCTTCTTGAAATCAACGAAAAAATCGTAGCACTTTACAACGTTATTATCGAAGGCGAAGCAATGAGCGAATACAATGCAGCGTTCGAAGCTTATCGTGCCTTAACCGATAAAATTTCTAACATTCTCTTAATGTGCGAAAACGGAGAAGACCCCAAAACCTGTCAGCCTTCAAATTGTTCGGGCAATTGTTCGTCCTGTGGTGGTTGTCATTAATTTTTAAAAAAACTATGAAAGGAATGGTGTAAATGTCAGAGCTTTCCCCAATGATGCGACAGTATATGGAAATTAAAAGCCGTAATACAGACAGCATAGTATTCTTCCGCCTTGGAGATTTCTATGAAATGTTCTTCGAAGACGCTAAAGTTGCATCCGAAGAGCTAGACCTTACACTTACCGGCCGTGATTGCGGTCAGGAAGAACGTGCCCCAATGGGCGGCGTTCCTTTTCATAGCTGCGAAGGTTATATTGCACGTCTTGTAGAAAAGGGCTATAAGGTTGCCATTTGTGAACAAATGGAAGACCCTGCTTCTGCAAAAGGTATCGTTAAAAGAGATGTTGTAAGAATTATTACACCCGGTACTGTTATTGAAGACAGTATGCTTAAGGAAGACCGTAATAATTATTTGGCATCCTTGTTTTTCGATAAAGATGTAACTGCTGTATGCTTTGCCGACGCATCTACGGGTAAATCGTACGTTACCGAAATTTCGGGTGCCGGCAGAGAACAAATGGTAATAAATCAGTTGGCTCGTTTTGCGCCGTCTGAAATAATTACAACTAAAGAGCTAGAGCTTAACCCAAAAATTATTGAATTTTTAGATAATATGGCAAGCTGTATGCTAACCATAAAAGAAAAAACTGCCTTTAACGTAAACGAAGGCGAAGAACTTATTAAAAACCATTTTGGCGTAGTAAGTCCCGAAAACCTTGGTATAAAATCAATGTCGCCTGCAGTAGCAGCGCTCGGTTGTGCGCTTTCCTACATTTACGAAACAGGTGGCAACAAAAGTATTTCAATAGGCGAAGTAGAATATTATTCCATTTCGGAATATATGAACCTAGACTATACAGCCGTAAGAAACCTTGAACTTTGCGAAACAATGCGCGCAAAGTCTAAAAAAGGTTCGTTACTTTGGGTTTTAGATAAAACTAAAACTGCAATGGGTAAAAGAATGCTTCGAAGCTGGGTAGAACAACCACTTATAGACCTTTTTGCAATTGAAGAACGTCTAAATGCCGTGGCAGAACTTTCCGAAGATGTTATTCTTCGTGGCGAACTTACCGAATATTTAAGTGGCATACGCGACCTTGAAAGACTTCTTACCCGTATAGTTTATAAAACTGCAAACGCTAAAGATCTTAATACGGTTGCAGGCACCTGCGAAAAGCTTCCCTTAATTAAGCAAACTTTAGCTTTAGCAAAATCGAAACTGCTTACAAAGCTGTATAACAGTTTAGATACACTCGAAGATATCTGCTCGCTTATTAAATCTGCAATAGATGAAAACCCACCTGCAATAATTCGTGAAGGTGGAATGTTTAAAAAAGGCTTTAATCCCGAACTGGACGAGCTTATATACATTATTGAAAACGGCGCAGATGTAGTAGCAGAAATTGAAAACCGTGAAAAAGAAAGAACAGGCATTAAAAACCTTCGTATTCGCTTTAATAAGGTTTTCGGTTACTATATCGAAGTAACAAATTCGTATAAAGACCTAGTCCCCGAAGACTATATGCGCCGTCAAACATTAGCTAACTGCGAAAGATATATAACCAACGAACTTAAAGAGTTGGAAGCAAAAATAATTGGCGCAAAAGACAGAAGAGAACAGCTTGAATACGAAATGTTCGAACAAATGCTTAAAACAATATCAGGCGAACTTTCACGCTTCCAAGCCTCGGCCGAATCGGTTGCAATTTTAGATACACTTTGTTCTCTTGCCGAAACTGCTGTCAGAAACGATTATGTAAGACCACGCCTTAATACCGAAGGCATAATAAATATTCGTTCAGGCCGTCATCCTGTAGTCGAAAAGGTTATGAAAACACCCTTCGTAACCAACGATACATATTTAGACCTTAAAGATGACCGTTGTGCCGTTATAACAGGTCCCAATATGGCAGGTAAGTCTACCTATATGCGACAAGTAGCGTTAATAACATTGCTTGCACAAATAGGCTCCTTCGTTCCTGCCGAATCGGCAAACATCAGTATTGTCGACGCAATCTATACCCGTGTAGGTGCGTCTGATGACCTGGCAAGTGGACAGTCTACCTTTATGGTTGAAATGAGCGAAGTTGCAAACATCATTAAAAACGCCACTTCACAAAGCCTGCTCATACTCGACGAAATCGGTCGTGGTACATCTACCTTCGACGGTATGTCAATTGCTCGCGCCGTGCTTGAATATGTGGCAGATAAACGAAAACTTGGCGCTAAAACCCTTTTCGCAACCCATTATCACGAACTAACCGAAATGGAAAACGAAATAAAGGGTATAAGAAACTATAACATCGCCGTTAAAAAACGTGGCGACGATATAACCTTCCTTCGCAGAATTGTTCGTGGTGGGGCAGACGAAAGCTACGGTATAGAAGTAGCAAAGCTTGCAGGAATTCCGTCCACAATAACAAACCGTGCGAAGCAAATCTTGCAAAAAACATTAGAAGAAGGTGTAACGGTTACAAAAACCGTGGTTGAAGATAGCTTGCAAATACCTTTAACATTTGGTACAGGAAGCGAAATTATAGATGAACTTAAAGCTATCGACGTAAATATCTTAACCCCAATCGAAAGTATGAGCTTACTTTCAGAGCTTTCTAAAAAAGCAAAAGAACTTTAATTTTACAATGTTTGGAGATGAAATAAGTGGCAGATATAAGGCTTTTACCCCAAAATATAGCAGAGCAAATAGCAGCAGGCGAAGTTGTTGAACGTCCTGCATCTGTTATTAAAGAGCTTGTCGAAAACTCAATAGACGCCGGCGCCGATAAAATCACTGTTGAAATTCAACGTGGTGGCATCGCATTTATGCGAGTTACAGATAATGGCTGTGGTATAAAGCATAATCAGGTAAAAACTGCATTCTTGCGCCACGCTACAAGTAAAATCCAAACCGAAAACGATTTATATAGTATTGCAACACTTGGCTTCAGGGGCGAAGCACTCGCATCAATAAGCACCGTGTCCCGAGTAGAGCTGCTTACAAAAACTGCCGAAGCCGAAAGTGGAAGCCGTTATGTAATTGAAGGTGGGAATGAAGTCAGCTTCGAAGAAATAGGTTGCCCACAAGGCACAACCATCATTATAAGAGATTTATTCTTCAATACCCCTGCAAGAATGAAGTTCCTTAAAAAAGATGCATCCGAAGCTACTGCCGTTGCTACTGTGTTAGATGCAATTGCACTATCACACCCCGAAATATCCATTCGTTTTATAAAAGATTCTAAATCTGCCCTTGTTACTTCGGGCGACGGAAAGCTTTCATCTGCCATATACTCTGTTCTCGGCAGAGAGTTTTCTTCGGGTCTAATAGAAGCCGATTCTACAACAACAGGAATCAGGGTTTCGGGTATGATTTCAAAGCCCGTTTATTGCAGACCTACAAGAAGCGCACAGTACTTCTTCTTAAACGGACGTTTTATCCGTTCGGGCGTGGTTGCTAAAGCGTTAGATCAGGCGTATAAAAATACAATTATGGTTGGCAAATTTCCTGCCTGTGTTTTAAATATTGAAATACCGCTTAACAGGGTAGACGTAAATGTGCATCCTGCAAAAACAGAAGTGCGCTTTTCCGACGAAAGAGCCGTGTTCGAAGCAGTGTATTATGCAGTTAAAAACGCCCTTTTGGCAGGGGATACACGCCCACAGCTTAACCTAGATACAAAACCACCCAAAAAGGAAGCCGAACCATTTACAAGAATGAGCGTGGCAGAATTTAAAAAGCTAAATTCTACCGAAACCGGCAAACCAACTGTGGCAGAACAGGTTTATAATATTGGTCAAACACCAAAATATCAACAGCCGGCTACTACATCTTTCAAAGATTTTGGTAAAACATTGGTATCCAATAAAACGGTTAACATTAGCTACACCGAAGAGCCTAAAAAACCTGTTTTAGAAACAAAACAGGCAGAACCAAAGCCTGCTTTTATTAAAATAGAAGAACCTCCAAAAACCGAAAAGCCTTATCAGCAAATTTTAGATATTGTTTTAGACGATGAAACAAAGTTCGAAAATGCAACCTTTATAGAAGAAAACGAAATTGAGTTTAAATATATCGGCGAAGCGTTCAGAACATATCTTATGGTTCAAAAGAAGGGCAGTATTTGGTTTATAGATAAGCACGCAGCACACGAAAGACTGCTTTACAATAAGCTTAAAGCCGAAGGTGTAACCGAAGTGCAAACCCTGTTATCACCCGTATCGGTTACCTTATCTCGCGAAGAACACAGAGCAGTGCTCGATAATCTTGACCTTTTAAAGAAAAGTGGCTTCGAAGTAGAAGAATTCGGCACAGCATCGGTTCTTGTTCGTGCTGTACCTGCTTCGCTGGTTAAAACAGATGTAATGTTCTTAATGTGTGATATTGCTGCAAATCTAGTTAAGTTCGGCAAAGCCGAAACCGATATATTAGATGACCTCTACCACAATATTGCTTGCAGAAGTGCAGTCAAGGGTGGAAATTCACAGTCGGCAGCAGAGCTTGAAGAATTTGCAAAAAAAATATTAAGCGACAATTCCATAATGTATTGTCCACACGGACGTCCTGTGGCTTTCGAACTTAAAAAGAGCGAACTCGAAAAGCAGTTCGGCAGAACAAAGTAGGGACAGCCATGGAAAAAATACCGGTAATAGCAGTTGTAGGACCTACTGCATCGGGTAAAACAGGTCTTGCAATAGAACTTGCAAAAGAACTGGATGCCGAAATAATATCTTTCGATTCAATGCAAATATATAAGGGAATGCATATAGCATCTGCAGCACCCGACACCGAAGAAATGCAGGGCGTTGCACACCACCTTATAGAATTCTTAAACCCCGACCAAAGCTTTTCGGTTGCCGATTTTGTAAAAATAGCAAAAGAAAAGGTGCAAGATATTTTATCAAGGGGTAAAAGGGTAATTATCGCAGGTGGAACGGGGCTTTATGTAAATTCTTTCCTTAATAACATAAGCTTTAGCGAAGAAGAACAAAACCCCGAACTTCGCCAAAAACTTAATAATGAGTTCGATACTGTAGGTGGCGAAGAAATGCTTAAGAAATTAAGCGAGTTCGACCCTATAACAGCAGCAAGCTTACACCCCAACAACAAAAAAAGAATTGTAAGAGCCTTCGAAATTTATATTTCAACAGGTACTACAATGGCTGAACAAATAGAAAAATCTACTTCAGAAGAAAGTCCGTACAAGCCCTTCATAATAGGCTTAACCTACGAAAACAGGGAAGAACTTTACGGCAGAATAAATAAAAGAGTAGATATTATGCTTCAAAACGGGCTTTTAAATGAAGCCTTGCAAATGTATAATAGCAATAACAGTTCTACTGCCGTTCAGGCTATTGGACACAAAGAATTCTTCCCATATTTTAAAGAAGAAATTTCTTTAGAAGAAGCAGTAGAAAACCTTAAAAGAGAAACAAGAAGATACGCTAAAAGACAGCTTACTTGGTTTCGCAGAGATGAGCGTGTTAATTGGATATATCGCGATAAAGAAAGCGATATTCTGTTAGCAGCAAAAAAAATACTTGAAAGGAATGGTTATTTTGGATAAACGTCGCAAACTAATAAGCTTTGCATTAATTGTCGCAATAATTATGTTTTTGGCTTATCAGTATTATGTAAGTGTCTACGCTGCAGTTAAAACCGAATCGGCAGAACAATTTAAATATACCGAAGGCGTAGAAACCGTAGGCACATTTATCCGAAGCGAAATGACCATTACTTCAAATCATATCGGCACAGTTCACTTTGTAGTTTCTAATGGCGAAAAGGTGGCAAAAGACGGAACGATTGCTAAAATATATCAAAGCGATTCTGCATCTGCTGCTGCATCCCGTATAAATGAAATAGATGAACAGCTAGCAGTTATTGCCGAAATCGAAGGCTATAACGATTCAACAGCAGTAGATGTCGATACTATTAATGAAAGAATAACAAAGCACCTAAATAACTTCGTTTATACCGTGCAAGACGGCAGATTTTCTGACATTGGCAACAGCGTTTCCGACCTTCTTACCATGATGACAAGAAAACAGGTTGCAACAGGTGAACAAAGCGATTTTAGTTCTTTAAAACTTGCCCTTACCGAAGAAAAGCAAGCCCTTTCTGCCAGTATGGGAACTGCACAAGGGAGTATAATTTCTCCAAAATCAGGTTATTTTGTATCCGATGCCGATGGATATGAAACAGTTTTAGATGTTAAAAATATAGGCGAATATACACCTGAATTTTTAAAGGAACTAAAACCCCAAAACATAGAAGAAAATGTTATAGGTAAAATAGTTTACGATTACGAATGGTATATTGCAGCACCTGTAAGTATTAGCGATTCGATGTTCTACAAGGTAGGACAAACCGTTACACTTAAAACCGATACCACAGCTTCACCAAGAATTTTGGCAACGGTTGAAACAATTAATCTTTCAAAAAAAGGTAACGATGCTACCTTAATACTTAAGGTTAGCGAAATGAATAGCGAGCTAGCTTCAATGAGAAGTGGAAACATCACAATAATTAAAGATGAGTACGAAGGCATTAAGGTTAAAGGCTCGGCGCTTCGTGTGGTAGATTCCGTAACAGGCGTTTATGTAGTTTCGGGTATGGAAGCAAAGTTTGTTGCAATCGATATAGTTTACTCTACCGAAGACTATACAATTTGTGCCTTAAACACTTCCGATACATCTAAACTCAGGCTTTACGATGAAATTATAGTGAAAGGTAAAAATCTTTACGATGGAAAAATCATTTATTAGTTTTAATGAAAACTATAAAGAAATTGAAGAAAACATAAAAAAGGCTGCCGAAAAGTCGGGAAGACGCCGTGAAGATATAATACTTCTTGCTGCAACCAAAACCGTTTCGCCCGAACTTATAAATCATGCAATTTCTTCGGGTATTAACTATATTGGCGAAAACCGTGTGCAAGAATTTCTTTCTAAAGAAGATGCCTTGTCTACAGATGCTCACAGACATTTTATAGGACACCTGCAGTCAAACAAGGTAAAAGATATTGTTGGTAAGGTTGAAATGATACAGTCGGTGCATTCTGTAAAGCTTGCAAAACTTATTGGCAAACTTTCAAACGAAAAGGGAATAGTAACCGATATCTTGCTTGAAGTAAACATTGGCAAAGAAGAAAATAAAAGTGGTTTTTTAAAGGAAGAACTGCAGCAAGCAATAGAAGAAGTTTCTAAAATTGAAGGCGTAAAGCTTCGTGGACTTATGACAATTCCACCTGTTTGCGAAAATTCTTGCGATGCAATACCTTTTTTTGAAGAAATGTATAAACTGTTTATTGACAACAGGGACAAAAAAATAGATAATGTTAGTATGGACTATCTGTCTATGGGAATGTCGTCTGATTATGCCGAAGCCATAATGTGTGGAAGCAATATTGTAAGAATAGGCACATCCCTTTTTGGCGCACGTAATTATAATTAACATATATTAAGGAGAATGAAAATGGCACTTAAAGACATTTGGAATAATTTGGTTAACATTAATGAAAACGACCTTGACGAAGGTTATTCCGAAGAAAATAACGAAGAAACTACCGAACCCGAAGTTCGCGTTAAAAGAGAGCCTGTTCAAAGAAGAAGCTTTGTAGAAAGACGCAGCAACACAGCACAAACCACAACAGGTGCTATGAAGGTTGTAATTGTACGCCCCGAAATGTTCGATGAAGTTGCAAACATTGCAGACCATCTTGTACAGGGCAAAACAATTGTATTAAATCTTGAAACTGCAAACAGAGATGTTGCGCGCCGTATAGTAGACTTTATGAGTGGCGCAGCTTACGCTCTTGCTTGCAAATTAAAGAAAATTGCAAACAACACATTTATCATTGTTCCCGAACAAACCGACATTGCAGGAGAACTTATGCTCGACGATTTCAGCGAGCAAAACTATTATGAATAATGGAAAGCCTAATAGCATCCAGAATTCAAGATGCGTATAAAATTTGCAATAATGCATCTATACCAAAATTTGTTGGTTTTTTAAGACCGGAAGAAACAGCAGTGGTTGCTTCGCAAACGGTACACTATAACCTAAAACACCTTTTATTCGGTGGCTATGAAAATGCCGAAAGGGTGTTTTTCGGCGTTTTCCCAAACTGGTGCGAAGAAGATACTACACTGTTTCCAATAACGGCTTTAACCTTTACTTACCGTAAGGTAGATACCCTTTCACATCGCGATTTTTTAGGTTCCTTTATGGCACTTGGCATTACAAGAGAATCGGTGGGAGATATTCTTATAGAAGAGGGTAGGGCAGTTGCTTTTTTCACAAAAGAAGTAGCAGTTTATGTTAAAGAACAAATAAGAAAAATCGGTAGGGTCGGCGTAGATATTCAAGAAGGCTATACAGGCACCCTTCCCGGAAGGTCAAGCTTTGCCGAAGTTACCGATACTGTGGCGTCAGCAAGACTAGACTGTGTAGTGGCAGCCCTTGCAGGCGTTTCAAGAAACACGGCAGCAGAATTAATAGAACAAAAGCTAGTAACACTTAATTCTGTATGTGCCGAAAAAACCGTAACAATTATCAAGAATGCAGATACGTTAAGTATTCGTGGTAAAGGTAAATTTATAATAGATTCTATAGACGAACAAACAAAAAAAGGTCGTCTTAAAATAAAGGCTAAAAAGTATATATAATGGGGGTAAAATTATGTTACTAAACGCAAAAAACATTAAAGATGCAGTATTTGCTACATCTATGAGTGGCTACAAGAAAGATGAAGTAGATGCCCTGCTCGATAAAATTTATGAAGATTACAGACTTTTCGAAGAAAAACTTGTAGAAAAGCAAAACAAAATAGCAGAGCTTGAAAAGGAACTTTCCGAAAAGTCAAGTTCAATGAACAGCATTAACACTGTTTTATTAAGCGCTCAAAAGCTTGCAGACGAAATAGTTGAAAAGTCAAAAATAGAAGCTAAAGAGGTTGTAGACGCTGCTAATATCGAAGCCGAAAACATTAAGCTTCGCACCAAAAAGGCGCTCGAAGAAATCGATTCCGTTTTAACCGAACAAAGAAACAGCGCACAAGCACAGGTAGATATTATGCTTGAAGAAGCTGCAAGAAAGTCCGAAGGAATGATTCTTGCTGCTAAAGACTCTGTTACAAGAGAACAACTTCTTTTCGATAAGTTAAAGTCCGAAGTTGCAGAATTTAAGCACGAAATTAAGGAAACCTACAAAAAGCACCTTGAATCTTTATCTAAGCTTCCCGAAGAGGTAGTTTTAAACCCCGAACTTGCCGCTTCCACTATTGAAGACATAATTAATAAAGAACCCGACCTTTTAAGATTTATAGAAAAAACTCCGGTTGTTGTACCCGAAGTAGTAACTGAAGAAAGCACCGAAGAAGAAACCGAAACTGCCGAAGAAGAAACCGATATGGATATGGCAAAAACACAGGTAGTTGAACTTCCTTCTTCACTTTTCGAAACTAGCGATAAAGAAGAAAACACATCAAAAGGCTTTGTAATTGAAACAGTAGAAGACGATGACGCCGAAGAAGACGACGATGATGACGACAACGACGGTCCTACCTTTTCAAAAGGCTTTTTTGCAAAAAATAAATAATTCTTTTAGGAGATAAACATAATGCAACAGCAAGATTACAACAAAACTTTAAACCTGCCCGTAACCGAATTCCCAATGCGCGCAGGACTTCCCACTCGTGAGCCCGAAGCTTTAAAGCAGTGGCAAGACGAAGACGTTTATGGCGAGCTTTTAAAGCTCAACGAAGGCAAACCCGAATATATCCTTCACGATGGCCCTCCATACGCAAACGGAATTATTCATATGGGTACAGCTCTTAACAAATCTCTTAAGGACTTTGTAGTTCGTTATAAGAATATGACAGGCTTCAAAGCACCCTTTGTTCCCGGTTACGATACACACGGTCTTCCTACCGAGCTTAAAGCAAGAAAAGCTGCAGGTATGAAATCTAGTGAACGTGTTTCTGCTTTAGAACTTCGCAAAATGTGTAAAGAATTTGCAGTTAACTTTGCAGAAGATCAAAGAAAGCAGTTCGAACGTCTTGGCGTACTTGGCGAATGGGATAACCCATATTTAACCCTTAAAAACGAATATGTAGCAAAGCAAATCGAAGTATTCGGCAAAATGGCAGAAAAAGGCTATATTTATAAAGGTCTTAAGCCTGTTTATTGGTGCTCCGACTGTCAAACTGCACTTGCAGAAGCAGAAATCGAATACGCAGAAGATCCTTGCTATTCCATCTATGTTAAATTCCCCGTTAAAGAAGACAAGGGCGTTCTTTCGGGCCTTGGTGTAGATCCTAGCAAAACCTACTTTGTAATTTGGACAACAACAACTTGGACCTTACCTGCAAACCTTGCTATTTGCGTAGGACCCGAGTATGAATATTCTGTTGTAAAATATCAAGACGAATATTACATTATGGCAACCGAACTCGTAGAAACTTCTATGGCTGCAGCCGAAAAAGAAGGCTACGAAATCGTGGCTAAAATCAAGGGTTCCGAACTTGAATATATGGTTGCTCGCCACCCCTTCATCGATCGCGATTCTTTAATTATCGTTGGCGACCACGTTACACTCGAAAGCGGTACAGGCTGCGTTCATACAGCTCCCGGCCACGGTGTTGACGACTTTGAAGTTTGCCGTAAATATAAAGAAATCGGTATGGTAGTACCCGTAGATAACAAGGGTATCCTAACCGAAGAAGCAGGTATGTTCTCCGGTCTTTCTACCGACGATGCAAACAAGAAAATTGCTGTTTGGCTCGACGAAAACGGCTACCTCTTCGCACTTAAAAAGATTATCCACCAATATCCTCACTGCTGGAGATGTAAGAACCCCATTTTATTCCGTGCAACTGAACAGTGGTTCTGCTCAATTTCTTCCTTTGCCGACCAGGCAGTAAAAGAAATTGAAAAGGTACGTTGGGTTCCCGAATGGGGCGAAGGCAGAATTACAGGAATGGTTAAAGACCGTAGCGACTGGTGTATTTCTCGTCAGCGCACATGGGGTGTTCCTATTCCTATGTTCTATTGTGAAGATTGTGGTAAGGAATACATTACTACAGACTCTATTGCAAAGGTTGCAGACATCTTCCGTAAAGAAGGTGCAGATGCTTGGTATGCAATGGATGCAAATGACCTTATCGTAGAAGGCGCTAAATGTTCTTGTGGCTGCACCAAGTTTAAAAAGGAAACCGATATTATGGACGTTTGGTTCGATTCCGGTGTTTCCCATGCTGCAGTACTCGATAACCGTGGTTATTTAAGCAAACCTGCAGACCTTTATTTAGAAGGTGCAGACCAATATCGTGGTTGGTTCCAGTCTTCACTCTTAACCTCTGTTGCAACCGACGGAATTGCTCCTTACAAAACCGTTGTTACACACGGTTGGGTTGTAGACGGCGAAGGCAAGAAGATGTCTAAATCTCTTGGCAACACCATCATCCCCGACGATATCGTTAAGCAGTACGGCGCAGATATCCTTCGTCTTTGGGTTGCTTCCAGCGACTATCATGCAGATATCCGTGTATCAGGCGATATCTTAAAGCAACTTTCCGAAATTTATCGTAAAATCAGAAATACTGCAAGATTCATTCTTGGTAATATTTCCGACTTTAATCCTAATACCGATATGGTAGCAGATACTGCACTCGAAGAAATTGACCATTGGGCATTAATGCGTCTTGACGAAGTTGTTAAGACCTGCCGTGAAGCTTATGAAAACTTCGAATATCATATCATTTTCCACGCTATCCACAACTTCTGCGTTATCGATATGTCTAACTTCTATCTTGATGTATTAAAGGATAGACTTTATGTAGAAGCAAAAGACAGCGCAACAAGAAGAGCAGCTCAAACAGCAATGTACAAAATACTCGATACAATCGCTCGTCTTGTATCTCCCATCTTGGCATTCACAGCCGACGAAATTTGGCAGTTTATGCCCCACACCGACGATGTAGATGCACGTCACGTTGTTTATAACTCAATCCCCGAAGCAAAGGGCGAGTATGACGAAGAATTTATGGCTCGTTGGGCAAAAATTCACGAAATGCGCGACGACGTTAAGAAGGCTCTCGAACTTGCTCGTGCCGAAAAGGTAATAGGCGCTTCTCTTGACGCTAAAGTTACCCTTTATGCAGAAGGCGAACTTTATAACTTCGCTCAAAGCGTAAAAGATATCCTTCCCACCGTATTTATGGTTTCCGATTTTGAACTTGTTGAAGGTCAGGGTGGAAGCTTTAATGGTGAAGTTGAAGGTATGAGCGTTACTGCCGTTCACGCAGATGGCGAAAAGTGCGCTCGTTGCTGGTCCTTCGGCAACACCGTAGGCAACAATGCCGATCATCCTGCTATCTGTGCACGCTGTGCAGAAGTTATTAAAACAATAGATTTCAACTAAATTCGGAGGCTTTGTTTTGTCTTTCGTTTTGGCAATAATTACGGCGGCGATTTTTCTCGCCGCCGACCAGATAACCAAATACATTGTTATTTCAAATATGGAACTTGGGCAGTCCATCGATTTTATCGACGGTCTGCTTGATTTTACCTATATTCATAACGACGGTGGCGCTTGGGGCATCTTCGGTGGCAGCCGTTGGTTCCTAATAGCCTTTACTGCTATCATTATGGTTGTGTTCCTGGCGCTTTTAATTAAAAACAAAACAAAAAACGCTCTTTTCTTTTGGGCAGGCACATTAATACTTTCGGGTGGAATAGGAAATATGATAGACCGTGTTTTCAGGGACGGTAAGGTTATAGATTTCCTTCATGCCACCTTTATAAACTTCCCCATATTCAATGTGGCAGACTGTGCCGTTGTAATAGGCGCAGGGCTTTTAATCCTTTACTTTGTTCTCGATATGAAGAACGATATTAAAAAGGAAAAAGAATAATGGAAAAACTAGTACTTATCTGCGAAACTAATTTCGATAGATTAGATGCTTTCGTAGCCGAAAATACCGATATTTCCCGTTCTCGTGCTGTTAAGCTTATCGAAACAGGTGATATTACTGTAAACGGTAGTTCGGTTAATAAAAAAGCTTCCCTAAAGGTAGGCGATAGGGTAGAGATTTTAGTGCCCGATGCTGTACCACTTGAAGCCAAAGCAGAAGATATACCACTTGATATTCTTTATGAAGATAGTTTCCTTTTGGTTGTGAACAAGCCAAAGGGAATGGTGGTTCATCCTGCTGCAGGCAATTTCGATGGAACGCTTGTAAATGCGCTTTTATCCCACTGCAAAGGCTCGCTTTCGGGCATCGGTGGCGTAATGCGACCCGGTATTATCCACAGAATAGATAAAAACACTTCAGGTCTATTAATGGTGGCAAAAAACGATAATTCGCATCAGCATCTGGCAGCGCAAATTAAGGAACATTCCTTTGTCCGTGAATATGAAGCTGTTGTGTATGGTAACGTTAAGAATGACGAAGGAGTGATTAACGCTCCCATAGGTCGCCACCCTGTAAAACGCAAACAAATGGCTGTTACCGATAAAAATTCAAAAGAAGCCGTTACTCATTATACCGTTATACAAAGATATAACGGCTTTACCCATGTAAGATGTCGCCTGGAAACAGGTCGTACACATCAAATTAGGGTTCATATGGCTTATATCGGACATCCTTTGGCAGGGGACGATGTTTACGGGCCTAAAAAAGTTATTAAAGAACTTGAAGGTCAATGTCTGCACGCTAAAAAGCTCGGCTTCATTCATCCAAACGGACAATATTTAGAGTTTGAATCTGAACTTCCTAGCTACTTTAAAAGCTTTTTGGCAAAATTAAAATAGAAAATTTTCAGCAATGCTGATAATATATAACTTCCAAGGAGAGAAGGAGAAAAAATGGAACAAAACAAGAAAAAGCAACTAGAACTAACTGCGCTTAAGGTTAGAAGAGGAATCGTAGATTCCATTCATGCTGCAAAAGCAGGACATCCGGGTGGTTCTTTATCAATTGCAGATCTGCTTACATATCTGTATTTCGATAAAATGAATGTAGATCCTAAAAATCCCAAAATGGCAGACCGCGACAGATTAGTTCTTTCAAAAGGACATGCAGCACCTGCACTTTATTCTGTACTCGCACATAAGGGTTTTTTCCCCACAGAAGAACTTATCACCCTTCGTAAAACAGGCTCACGCCTTCAAGGACATCCCGATATGAAAAACATCCCCGGTGTAGATATGTCTTCCGGCTCTTTAGGTCAGGGCATTTCTTGCGCTGTTGGTATGGCTCTTTCTGCTAAACATTTTGGCGATAGCTACCGTGTTTACGCTATCCTTGGCGATGGCGAATGCGAAGAAGGTCAGGTTTGGGAAGCTGCAATGTTTGCAGGCAATAAGGGACTTTCTAACCTTACCGCTTTTGTAGATTTCAACGGCCTTCAAATCGACGGTTCTGTTGAAGAAGTTAACTCTCCGGCTCCACTCGATAAGAAGTTTGAAGCTTTCGGTTGGAATGTAATTGTTATCGATGGACACAATTTCGATGAAATTGAAGCTGCTACTTTAGCTGCCGAAAAGGTAACCGATAAGCCTACTGCTATTATTATGAATACCACAAAAGGTAAGGGTGTTTCCTTTATGGAAAACAAGTGTGGCTGGCACGGTAAAGCGCCTGGCGACGAAGATTACGAAAAAGCAGTAGCTGAACTCGATGCTGCTCTTGCAGCGCTTGCATAAGGAGGGTTAATATAATGGCTGATGTAAAGAAAATTGCTACAAGAGATTCTTATGGCGAAGCTCTTGTTGAATTAGGTAAAGAACGCGACGATTTTATAGTAATGGATGCCGACCTTGCCGAAGCTACCAAAACAGGTGCTTTTAAAAAGGTTTTCCCCCAAAGATTTTACGACTGTGGTATTGCCGAAGGTAATATGATTAGCATCGCTGCAGGTATTGCTGCAACAGGTAAAAAGGTGTTTGCAAGCTCTTTTGCTATGTTTGCTGCAGGCAGAGCGTTCGAACAAATCAGAAACTCGGTTGCTTATCCACATTTAAACGTGGTTATCGGTGCAACCCACGCTGGTATTTCTGTTGGTGAAGACGGCGCTACTCACCAGTGCTGCGAAGATATCGCAATTATGCGTAGCATCCCTGGTATGACAATCATTAACCCTGCAGACCATATCGAAGCAAAAATGGCTGTAAAGGCTGCAATTAACCACGACGGTCCTGTTTATTTAAGACTTGGTCGTCTTGCAGTTCCTGTTGTTTTCGATGAAGATTATTCCTTCGAAATCGGCAAGGGCGTAGAACTTAAAGAAGGTACAGATGTAACCATTATTGCAACAGGTCTTATGGTTGCAGAAGCTTTAGAAGCTTACGAAATCTTAAAAGCAGAAGGTATTTCTGCTCGCGTTATCAATATAGCAACAATTAAACCACTCGATACCGAAATTGTGCTTAAGGCTGCTAAAGAAACAGGCGCAATTGTTACTGCAGAAGAACACAACGTTATTGGTGGTCTTGGTTCTGCTGTTTCTGAATACCTTTCCGAAAACTATCCTACAACCGTTGTTAAACTTGGTGTGAACGATACTTTCGGTATGTCAGGTCCTGCAAACGAATTGCTCGATAAATTCGGTCTTCGTGCTAAAGACATTGCTGAAAAAGCAAAACAAGCTATAGCAAAAAAAGCATAATAATATAAAGAAAAAGCAACTTTTTTGTAATTAAAAAAGTTGCTTTTATTTTTTGTCCGTGTTATAAAGGAATTAAATTAACACAAAGGGGTAAATGTATGGAAAAGTTATACTTTTTAGCAGATTACGGTATTTTGGAAGATACAGATAAAGATTATACAAAAGAACTTCAAGAACTGTTTGACAAATTACCAAACGGTGCTGTTGTTCAGTTTAAAAAGGGCAATTATAATATTTTTGGAACTATTGAAGTTAATAATAAAAAAGATATACAAATACTAGGTAATTGTGCAACCATAACGGCATTTTTTGACCCCACAGGTCCAATTAAAAATAATAACAATGTGTTTAATTTTTCAGGTTGCTCTAACGTTATAGTTCAAGGCTTTTTCTTTACCACAAATAATAATATCGGCGCAACTGGCGAAGTTGTTGCCATAGATAAAGAAAATAGTAGCTGCGACCTTTTGTTTTCTGACGAATTTAAGTGGACGGGTTTTGAACATATAGTAGGCACTAACTCTTTTAATGAAAAGGGTTCGCCCGATTATGCAATTGCCACCTATGATCATAATCTGGTAGAAGAAGCCTACCAAGACAAAACTCGCCTTGTAGGCAGAGATTACGAAGTTTTAGCTCCAAACCTAATTAGACTTAAAGGAATATATTCAGGCGACCCCATTAATAAACTTAAAATAGGGCATAAAATGAACATCAGATACGAAATATACGGCACTTCTGTATTTAATTTCATTTCTTGCCATAATGTACTGTTAAAGGATATTGTTATCCATTCTGCTGCATCATTCGGCGCAACAGTAAGACCTAGAAGCAGCAACTTTACTTTTGACAACTTCTCTATGCGCCTGCCAAATGGCACCGAAAGGGTATTCTGCGCAAATGCCGACGGTGTTCATATATTAGGCCTTATGGGCAAGCTAATCTTTAAGAATTGCAATATCGAAGGACTAGGGGATGACACCCTAAACATTCACGGAATAGCAGCAAAAACCGAAAATTTAGACACAGAAAACAGAACATTATTTGCTGCATACGCCAGAAATAAAGAAAGGCCTTTGCCTGATTTTTGGGCTTGTGAAGGGGATATTATACATGTTTACGACCCCAAAACCTTTCTAAAAAAGGCAGAATTTACGGTGGAAACCATAGATAAAAACTACAATATTCGCTATAAAAACCTAATTGGTAACATAGAAAACGATGACGTTTTATCCAATTCTGTCTACTATGCATCTGTGCATATTGACGGATGTACCCTTAAAAACACACGCGCAAGAGGCCTTCTAATACAGTCTCAAAACGTGCTTATAGAGAACAGTTATATATACGGAATGTCCCTTCCTGCCATGCTTTTTGCCCCTGATATTAGGGTCTGGTACGAGGTTGGACCTGTACAAAATGTTGAAATTCGGAACAATGTAATTGAGTATTGTGCACATACTCATTATGGCGCAAATGTGGGTGCAATTGTCTTTAAATCTTGCCACGATGTAGGTGGAAACGACTATCCTTCAGGGGTGCATAGCAACATAAATATCCACGATAATTTGTTTATAGATTGCGCTAACAGCGCTATATTTGTGTCTGCTGCAGACCACGTAAAAATTCAAAATAATAGGTTCAAAAACTGCTGTTTTGACCCACAAAATAAGGAACTTTCTTATGCCAATTATGACATAGTTACCATCAATTGTACCGATATTTTAGTGTCTGGAAACACATCAGACAGGGCAGGCGACACAATACACATAAATTTGACCGAATAATTGTACAATATGCATAAAAAAATAGCAAAAATATGGAAAAGACGTCAAAAAGTGTGGAGTATAGTTACAAAAATACGGAAAATTTTTACTAGTTTTTTTAGCTAAAGTGTGTTACAATACTTTAAAATAGTGCGATTATTTTTATTTTTTAAATAATAAATAATATATACGCACCAAAATTTTAGAATAATTTTGTTTAAGTAAAGGAGAAAAATTATGAACCAATTCAAGCGCATTCTAACTTTGGTTTTGGTTGTGATTTTTGCACTGGCTTGTGTCGGCTGTACAGGATCACAAGGTGGTTCCAATACTACTGGCGCATCAGAGCATCGTCCTCCGTACGTTGACGAATCTGCAGTAGAAGTTGTCGATTACGAAGACAACGACCATCTCTTCGACTACAAAACCGAAAAGTGGGACGGACCTGAAGGTTATACCATCGTCGTTCCACAAGGCAACTCCGAAGCTATGAATTCTGCGAAGTACTTACAAAAGTATTTCAAAGATGCATTTGGTGTAAGCCTTGCTATCGCTACCGATGCTACCGAAGTTCAAGATAAAGAAATCTTAATCGGTAAAACCAATCGCGAAGCTAGCAACACCACAATGGCAGAAGCTGAAATGAAGGTTTCGCTCAAAGGCAAGACACTTGTCTTCGACGGTGGACACGACGTAACAGTCGATTCTGCTGTTAAAAAGTTTACTCGTGTTACCACAAATGTAAACGAAGCTGCAACCTTCAGCCTTACAACCGATTTCGAATCTACCCTCGACAACAAGTACGAAGGTCAGTACGCTGGCTACAAGTACGTTTGGGGTGAAGAATTCGAAGGCGAAGGCATCGGCTCCTCTTGGTTCCAGCTCATAGCTAAAATGGCAGGAAGCGATAAAGCAGAAGTTTCCAAAGAAAAGAACGTTGTAGACGTTAACGAAGGTCGTTTAAAGCTCCACGCTCTTTCTTACTTCAACAACAACCGTGAAGGTACCGAATATCGTATTCCTTGCTCACCTGTAACACACGAAACAATGAACTTCAAATACGGCTATGCTGAAATCCGTGCAAAAGTTCCATACAAGCCCGGTTGCTTCCCATCTTGGTGGACACAGTCAACTGCTGGTGTTTGTGGCTACAGAACTGAACACGTAATGTTCGAAGTTGATATTTTCGAAATCTTCCGTACTTGGGAAAAGACACCTAACATCATCTCTTGGTACGAAGCAGATTTCAACTATGCAGGAAAATATCCTAACTGTCCTGAAATGAAGCGTCTTAACATTAAGGCTAAACCAGGCGAACACGTTTCTCTTTGCGACCAGTGGGTTGGTTCTAACCAACAGTCTTACCATTGGGAAGAAAGAGATGAACTCAACAACGAATATCATACATACGGTTACGAGTGGACACCCACCGAAATCAATATGACAATCGACGGTAAAGTTCACGCTGTTTACGACATTTCCAAGTCAAGAGATTCTAACCCTTCTACATCTCACTATCACGATCCTCAGGGATTCATCTTCAACAACCATATCTTCTTAGAAGGTGTATCACTTGCTTGCGTATCTGTTGCTAAGCATCCTAAGTCATTACCAAGTGAATACTATGTAGACTGGATTAGACTTTATCAAAAAGACGACAATGGCAGCAAAATTTATTTTGATGACCAGCGCGATTATTTAAGTTAAGGAGGGAATAAGGTAAAATGTTATCTTTCGTAAATATGTTCAAGAAAAATAACTTCGGCCGTTCAGTGCTATCTGTAATTCTTGCAGTAGCGGTTCTTTGTTCAACCTTATCAATGGTAGCCTTAATTCCTACCTTTGCTGAATACGAAGTTTGGGACGGTACAACTCAAACTGCCCCTGTCGATTCCGATAGCGACGGCGTTTATGAAATTACTAATGCCGACGAACTTGCTTATGTTGTTTATAACGACGGTACAATCAATGGAACAGCTGCTTGCTCTTTCATCCTTACCGACGATATTTACATCAACGATCCTAGCAAGGTAAATTGGACCACCGGTGAAGCTATTGGTAGCTACACCATCAATTCTTGGTTCCGTTATTGGAAATATGGCAATACCTATAGTAACTTCTCTGGTACTATCGATGGTGATGGCCATACCGTTTACGGTTTATATTTCAAAAATACAACCCAAGGCGCTACCCAGTACGATGCAGCAGCTCTTATCCCTGGTGCAACAGGAAATGTAGTTATTGAAAACCTTGGCGTTGACAATGCTTACGTTAACTATACCAACGGTGTTTCTGCATTTGTAGGTTACGCTACAAACGATACAGTTCTTAACATCAGCAACAGCTTTGCCGGTGCAAATGTTACACTTATCGGTAACGATGCAGGTGTATTCCGTGCAGTAGCAAGAAACAATGTAGACTGCGTTTTAGAAAACTGCTATTCTCTTGCAACTACTACTGGTACAAAAACTTATGGTCTTATCGGCTTTAACTGGGATAACACCAAGTTCACATTCAAGAACTGCTACAATGCAACAGGTCCTTTAAACTTTGGTGGTGGCCCAGGTTGGTACTGCGTATCTCAAAACAGCTATGCTATTTCCGATAGCACAGATGCTGGCGGTGGAAACTGGTTATGGGATGGCGTTACCGTTATTACTGCTGATAAAATGCAGGGTCAAGACGTATTCACCGACGCTGCTAAAATGCCTAACTTAAATCTCGACGGCGTGTACGAAGCAACCGATACATATCCCGTTCTTAAGATTTTCGTAAAAGCAGTAGTTCCTGCTCCCGTTGTTGAAGTTTGGGACGGTACAACTCAAACTGCCCCTGTCGATTCCGATAGCGACGGCGTTTATGAAATCACTAATGCCGAAGAACTTGCTTACGTTGTTTATAACGACGGTACAATCAATGGCAACGCAGCTTGCTCATTCATCCTTACTAACGATATTTATATTAATGATATCAATAAGGTAAACTGGGCAACCGGTGAAGCTATTGGTAGCTACACCATCAATTCTTGGTTCCGTTACTGGAAATATGGCAACACTTATAGTAGCTTCGCAGGTACTATCGATGGTGATGGCCACATTGTTTACGGTTTATACTTCAAGAATACCGAACAAGGCAAAACACAGTACGATGCTGCAGCGCTTATTCCTGGCGTAAAAGGCACAGCTGTTATTAAAAACCTTGGCGTTGACAATGCATACGTTAACTATTCTAACGGCGCATCTGCTTTCGTAGGTTACGCTTTAACCGATTCTACTGTTAACATCAGCAACAGCTTTGCAGGCGCAAACGTTACAATTATTGGTAACGATGCAGGTGTATTCCGTGCAGTAGCAAGAGACAATATCAATTGCGTTTTAGAAAACTGCTATTCTCTTGCAAATACAGTTGGTTCTGCTACCTATGGTCTTATCGGATTCAACTGGGAAAAAAATAGCAAGTTCACATTCAAGAACTGCTACAACGCAAATGGTCCTTTAAACTTTGGTGGTGGTCCCGGTTGGTACTGCGTATCCGAAAACAGTTACGCAACAGCTGATAGCATAAATGCAGGTGGCGGCAACTGGTTAGGCGACGGTGTTACTGTTATCACTGCTGATAACATGAAGGGTCAAGATGTATTCTCAAATACAGCTAAAATGCCCAACTTAAACACAAACGATGTGTATGAAGCTACCTCTGGTTATCCTATTCTTAAGTTGTTCAAACAAGCCGCAGGTAATGAACCCGGCGACGACAATACCGAAGTCGATATTTGGGACGGTACAACCACAACTGCTCCTGCCGGCAACGGTACACAAGCTTCTCCTTACTTAATTACTAACGGTGCAGAACTCGCTTACATCATTTCTAATGGTGGTGGCGCAGACACCTATTATAAATTAACAGCAGATATTTACCTTAACGATATCGCTAAAATCGATTGGGCAACAGGTAATGCTATTGCAGAATATACTCCTAACACTTGGTACGATAACGTAGCTTTCCAAGGTAATATCGACGGTGACGGACACGTAGTTTATGGTCTTTACTTCAAAACACCTTCTTCTACAAGCTGGTCTATCTGGGGTAACGGTCTTGTTCCTAAGGTTGCCGTTGGCGCAAGCGTATCTATCACCAAACTTGGTGTAGATAAGTCTTATATTTCTGGTAAACACGGCGTTTCTGCTTTCGTTGGTTGCGCTGGCGATAACATCAGCACATCTGATCGTGCAAACGTTACTATCGACCAATGCTATGTTGGTGCTAATGTAACCTTAAAGGGTCACGATGTAGGTGCTTTCCGTGGTACAACCAGAAACTCTAACACTACAATTAAAAATTCTTACTCTCTTGCAACTATCATTGCAAACGGTTCCTACGGTCTTGTTGGTAGTATGTGGACAGTAAGCCTTGATATTGATAACTGCTACATTGTAGGCGCAGGCGTAACAACTGACGTTTGGTCTGCAGGCGTTTCCAATATCTACGCTACACAAGAAGACAAATACACAGGCGAAGTTGAAGTACTCACTGCCGAAAATATGAAGGGCACTTCTGCTTTAACTAATATGCCTAACCTCAATACAGACGACGTATTTGTTGCTACAGATTCTTATCCTGTACTTAAGGTATTCGTTAAGGAACAAGATCCTGGCGAAAATCCTGATCCTGGCGAAGATCCAGACCCAGGCGAAACACCCGATCCAGGTCCTGGCGAACAACCCGGTGGCACAGTAACCGTTCCCGATTATGTATGGGACGGCACCGAAGTTGCACCTACCGAAGGTGACGGTTCTAGCGCTAACCCATATCTCATTAAAACAGCCGAAGAACTTGCATACATCATTGCAAACGGTGGTGGCGCTAACACATATTATAAAATAGTAAATGATATTTACTTAAATGCTACCGAATATATTAATTGGGAAACTGGTGCTGTTACAAACGGCTACACAGCAAGATCTTGGTACGATAACGTAGCATTCCAAGGAATTATCGATGGTGACGGACACACCGTTCACGGTCTTTACTACGATGCAAAGGCTAGTGCAAGCTGGTCAATTTGGGGTAACGGTCTTATTCCAAGAGTTGCTGCTAACACAACAGTTTATGTATCTAAACTCGGTATCGACAATGCTTACGTTTCAGGTAAGCACGGCGTTTCTGCCTTCGTAGGTTGTGGTGGCGACAACGTATCTACCACAGATTCTACTCGCGCAAAAATTAACATCGACAGATGTTTTGTTGGTGCTAATGTAGTACTTAAGGGTTATGACGTAGGTGCTTTCCGTGGTGCAACCAGAGGCTCCGATACAGTTATTTCTAACTCTTACACACTTGCAACACTTAACGGTACAATGACCGGTATCGTTGGTGGCGAAACTTGGGATGCTTCTGTTGAAATTAGCAACACTTATAACGCTAAGGGCAAGCCCACATCTCAAGCTTGGCATCCTGACTATTCTTTCTTAAACGTATATGTTACCGATGGTGGTAACTTTGCAAACGATGTTACTGTTCTTACTGCCGATCAAATGAAGGGCACAGATGCATTAACAAACATGGCTAACATAAATGCAGACAATGCATTTATCGCAACCGATTCTTATCCTGTTATTAACTTCGCAGGTGGTACTGGTCCCGTAGTTCCAGATAATCCTAGCGATGAAACAGTAACTGTACCCGATTATGTTTGGGATAGAACCGAAGTTGCTCCTACAAAGGGCGACGGTTCCAAGAAGAATCCTTACTTAATTGGTACTGCAGAAGAACTCGCTTACGTTATCGCTAACGGCGGTGGCCAAAGCACATATTATAAATTAACAGCAGACATCTATCTTAATGCTATCGAATATATCGACTGGGCAACAGGCGAAGCTGTAGACGGCTACGTTCCTAGAACTTGGTACGATAACGTAGCATTCCAAGGCACCATCAATGGTGACGGTTATATGGTTTACGGTCTCTACTTCAAGACCACAAAGACTGCTAAGTTCGGTTATTGGGGCGAAGGTCTTATTCCTCGTGTTAACCCGGGCACAAGCGCAACCGTTACAAAACTTGGTGTAGATTATGCTTATGTATCATCCGAAAACGCTGCTTCTGCATTTGTTGGTTTTGCCGGTGCAACAAGCGCTAGCGATTCAAACAACGCAATGGCAAACGTTTCTATCGACAAGTGCTTTGTTGGTGCTAACACAACCATTAAGGGTTGGGACGTTGGTGCTTTCCGTGGTGGTACAAGAAGTTCTAACACTTCAATCGTAAACGCTTACTCACTTGCTACTTTAGACGGCGGCTCTACAAAGGGTCTTATTGGTAACATTTGGGATGCTAGTGTTGCTATTGAAAACGCATACAATGCAAACGGCGCAATCGTTTCTGACATGTGGCTTTCAAACATCGACTCTGGTCTTAAGAACGTATATGCAACCGATAAGGGCTTATATGTAGATAAGGTTGTTGGACTTACAACAGACAACATGCAGGGCCTTGATGTATTCACAAACGAAGCTAAAATGCCTAACATCAATGTAGACGATGCTTTCGTTGCACAAGATGGCTATCCTGTACTTAAGGTATTTACCGACTTACAGACCGATACAGTTGTTGAAACTCCCGGTCAAGTATGGACAGGAACAATTGCAGAAGAATTCGCACAAGGCGAAGGTACTGAAGACGATCCATACATCATTTCCACTGCTGCTGAACTTGCTTATGCAGTTAAATACAACGGCTTCGGTGGTAAGTATTTCGAACTTTCACACGATATCTTCCTTAACGATATTTCCAATAAACTTTGGTATCGTTCAGCAGACTGCAACGAATGGTTTGCAGATTCTGCAGGCTTCAACGGTCATATCGATGGTAAGGGCCACATCGTTTACGGTATCTGGTATCCTAACGGAAACAAGAATAAGGCTTCTGGTCTTATCCCTGTATTCATGAGTGGTACTATTAAGAATATCGGTGTAAGAAACGCTCAAATCAACGCAGAAGAATGCGCTGGTGGTATCGTTGGTAAGACAGTTAGAACTGGTATGAAGACTGTTGAATCTTGCTTCGTAGATGAAACAGTATTTGTTGCAACCAACCATACAGACTACGCATCCGGTGGTATCGTAGGTATGGCTTACGACACTACAAACGCTGCAGAAATCACATTATTAATTAAGAACTGCTACTCTAAGGCAAGTCTTTCCGGTATGGATGACGACCGTAAGAACGGTATCTTAGGTGGCTCTTGGAGAACTCCTTACTCCATCATTAACTGCTACTCTGTTGGCTATCCTGTATATAATGCACAACACGCAGCAGAAGCAACATCTGCATTCTGGAACTATCATCCTTCAAACGATGCAGAAGCTAAGAACGAAATCCGTGATAAGAACGTTCAACTCACAGCATTCATTTACAACAACTATTCAGATGTTGGCGTAATTAACCAGTGGACAAATCAAATTGTTATTGCCGATGCAACAACTATGAGAGGCGACGCTGCTCGTACTTCAATGCCTGAACTCGACTACGTAAATGTATATCAAGTAGTTGAAGGTGGTACACCTAAACTTAAGATCTTCACCACTATCGATGGTAAAGATATCTTCTCTTCACAAGATGCCGACTTCTTCGGCGCAGGCAGAGGTTCTATGGATGATCCTTTCATCATCAGAACAGCAGAACATCTCCGCTATGTTGTAGAAAGCTTAGATACAAAGGGCAAGTACTATAAACTTGGCAACGATATCTATGTAAACGATACAACCGATCCTAACTGGATGAACAACAATCCTGCAACTTGGTATTCAGAAGAACATCATCACAGCTTCGCAGGTCACTTCGACGGCGCTGGCTACAAGATCTATGGTCTTTATGTAAATGAAGAATCTCCCAAATATCAAGGTGCAAACTACAAGGGTACCGGCAAAGAAGCTGAATGGATCAACCATGGTACAGGTCTCTTCCCATACATCGATCCTGAAGCATCTGTTCGTAACACCCACATCCGTAATTCTTACCTTGCAGGTAAGGGTACCGTTGGTGGTATTGCTGGTAACTTAACACTTGGTAACGAAGCTGCAAGACTTCAAATTATTGCTTGCTCGGTTGATGAAACCGTAACACTTAAGGGCTTTACCGTTGGTGGTCTTATCGGTGCTTCTCATACTCGTGGTATCGATCTTACCTACTGCTATGGTTCAGCTAAAATGTCCAACACTGGTCCTGAAAATCGTGTAAGTGGTCTCGTGGGCGATATCTGGGGCGCAAAACTCAGTGCATTCGAAGCTTACACAACCGAATATCAGGTTGCTTTCGGTAGCCTTGTTAATACAACTGCTCTCTATGGTCCTGTTGACCAGTTTGGCGTAACCGTATTAAACAAGTCCGATATGATCGGCGCTAAGGCTAAGAACAACATGAAGTTCACTTGGGATAAGGTTTGGTACACAGTAGACGGCAAAACACCACAACTCAATGTTGTTAAATACGGCGAAGAAGAATCTCTCTACGACGAAGGTGTTGAAGGTCGTGTATGGTCCGGTAAGGTTGCTAACAACTTTGGCGGCGGTAGTGGTACTAAGGAAGATCCTTACCTCATCTACACACCTGAACAAATGGCTCGCATCTTCGCACTCCAGTCCGACAAGTTTACTTATTACAAGTTAATGGCAGACTTAAAGCTTAACAACACAAGCAAAGAAAATTGGGAAGACAACGCTAAAATGTGGTATGCAGGAGATTATACCTTCCGCGGTGAGTTCGATGGTAACGGCCACGTAGTTTCGGGTCTTTACTACAAGAACGAAAACAATACCGATTACTCCAAAGCAGGTCTCTTCCAAAAACTTGGCCACAGCTCCACAATTAAGAAGCTTGGCGTAACCAATTCAACCGTTATTAATAATGGTCCTATTGCCACCTATGCTGCAGCAATCTGCGCATACCTCGAACACTGGGCACCCGAAGATAACAAGGATGGCTCTAAGAAGGTTCCTCAAATTATCGAATGCTTCGGTTCAGATTCTGTTTACCTCGAAGCAAACGCAGTTGCAGGTATCCTTGCTGCAACCCAGACCGAAGTTATCATTAAGAACTGCTACTTCACAGGCGAACTTACAGGTGCTACCTATTCAGGCGCAATGGTAGCCGATAACTGGGCTGCATCCGGCCACGGACCTACACTCATTAACTGTTACGCTGCAACCTTAGACGCTGACCCACTTGGCGATGGCTATGGAGATTGCGGATTTAACGATGACTCTGTTGCAAACAAGAGAACATTCATCACAGATTGCTACATTGCAGGTTCTTCCAGAGCAGCAGCAATCACTCCTATCAGCGTAATGTATATGAAGGGCGCAGATGCTAAGAAGTATATGCCTAAGCTTGACTTCAAGAACGTTTGGATGACCGTTAACGGTGGTACACCCGTTCTTCGTTGCTTCGGCAGCAATGCTTCCAAGTATTCAAGCACACGTAATCCTAAGGAAGTTGTAATTAGCTTCGGTAACCTTGGCGATGCAGTAGTTGAGCCACTTCGTGGTTACCCAGGATACACACCTATCTCTAAAGATGAACTCCCAGTTCCCGAACGTCGTGGCTTCATCTTCAACGGTTGGCATCACTTCAACCCAGATGGTTGTGAATTCGAACTCGAATTATTCCCCAACTACGACATCACACTTTATGCTAACTGGACCGAAGTTGGATTTACTCAAAACTTCGATAAAGAGCTTAACGAACAGTATGACTACAACGAAGGTATCGAAATCTTCAAGCCAGGTCTTGCACACTATAACACCAAGTATGTTCATAGTGGATGGCGCTCACTCCACACCTTAAAGGATAGCTCCGTAGATCCTGAATTCCTCGTTTCTTACGAAGATACTTTACTTGTTGGTTACGAATATGAAATTTCCTTCTGGATGACCACCGATACCGATGGCACATCAGGAAAACTCTACTTCGAACAGTCTAACTACGGTGATGTTAACGATGAAATCGTTGGCTATCAAGAAGCTCTCACATTCTCCGACCTTAAGGATGGCGAATGGAAGCAATACACAGTTAAGATTGTTGCTAACGCTCCTTACTTAATCGTTCGTGCTGAAAAGGGAACCAGCCTCTATTTCGAAGACTTCGAAGGCATCCCAACCGGCGCTAAGGGCGAACTCGGCAACCTCTTAGGTTACAATCCTGGCGCAGCAGGCAACGGCTCCGGCTTATTCGGACTCGCTCCTTGGCTTGTAGCTATCATCATCGGCGGCGCAGTATTAGTACTTGGTGGCGCAGCTGTAGTGGTTATCGTTGTAACCAAAAAGAAGGCATAGTCCTTATAAAACTATAAATAATAGTTAACCTAAAGAAAGGCAATAGAGTTTTGAAAAAAAGTCAATTCTCTATTGCCTTTTTCATTTGTTTGTTGTAAAATAACTAATGTACAAATTTTATCATTAAATGAGGTGTTGATTTATGAAATTTTACAAATTCGGAGAAGAAAAAGTTTTAAATTTAAAACTTACAACTGCCACTAATATCGATGCTGTGCCTGAAGTTACAAAAAAGGTAATTGCTCGCTTTGCGTCGGTAAAAACATCTGCTAACGACATTGCTGCAATTTTGGTTAAACCTCTTTGTCCGGCAACCGTTGCATTCCTTGAAGAAAAAACAGGAAACAAGTACGAAGCACACGATGAAGCTTTTGTAATTAAAGCCGAAGACAACAATATCGTTATCTACGCTAACGACGATTCCGGCGTTCGTTGTGGTTTAATGACATTCCTTCGCTTACTTAACAATAAATCTTGCTTCAACTATACATATATCTACGACTATCCATTTAGCGCTTTCCGTGGCGTAAAAATTTATATGCCCGGCACTAATGAAATTCAAGATTATAAAGATTTTGTTGACATGATGATGTATTATCGCAGCAACAAAATTATGATAGAAGTAGGTGGTGCTATGGAATATAAGCGCCATCCCGAAATCAACGAAGGCTGGGAAGCATTCTGTAAAGAAATGACCGAATATTCGGGTAAAGCTAATAAGGTTCAAGACTGCACTTATCCTTGGCGTAAAAATTCTATGCACGTAGATAACGGCGCAGGTTCATACATTTCACAAGAACAGGTTAAAGAACTTGTTAAATATGCAGAAGATCGTGGTATTGAAGTTATTCCCGAAGTTCCATCATCTTCTCACTGTGACTACTTGTTAACACGTCATCCAGAACTTGCAGAACGTTGTGAAGACCCATATCCCGATACATTCTGTCTTTCAAACCCTGCTTCTTACGAACTTCTTTTCGACGTGTTCGACGAAGTTATAGAAGTGTTTAAGCCTAACGTTATAAACGTTGGACACGATGAATTCTATTCTATCAACGTTTGCGACCGTTGCCGTAAAAGACTTATGGACACACACGACCTTTTCGCTGAAGATTTAACCAAAATTCACGACTATCTTGCAGAAAAAGGCGTTAAGACAATGTTCTGGTGCGATAAGCTTCTTAACGTTCTTACAGAAAATGGTTCAAACTTCGGTGGCGCTATTAACTATGTATATCTCAATTGGGACAGAAATGCTAAATTCCTTGGCGTAATTCTTCCCACATGGCAAGCAAGAGATATCTTACCAAGAGATATTATTTGTATGAACTGGTTCTGGTCATTCGGCGAACAGTACGATGAAGATTTAAGAGAATATCCTGTTGTATTCGGTAACTTCAATGGTACCGGAATGAAGGGCTTCCGTAAACGCTGTGGAAACAATACATCGGGTGGTATGTGCTCCAACTGGGGCGGAACCAATCCTCGTTGCTTACAAAGAAATGATATCTATTTCACTATGGCGTTCAACGATAACCTTTATTGGAATACCGAATATGACGATACCGACGAGCATTTCACTCAGGTTACCGATAAAATCTTCGAAGATCTTTTCGCATATAATAACGGACCCGAAGATAACTATGGTAACCAATATATCGAACTACTCCATACAACCGACCTTTACGAATTGTATCATCCTTTCTTCGATGGCGAACTTGCTTATGGACCTAAGTACGAAGAAGACTACTATCTTGGCGATTATGTAATTAAATATACCGACGGTACAACCGAAAACAACAGACTTTACCTTGGTGAATCTATTGCAGCGTCCAACCTTGAATGGTATGGTAAGCTTATGGTTAAAGAGGGAACAAGTGATGCCCCCGGTACCATTGGCTCCAGAATCGACAGTCGCTTAAAAGAAATTTGTTATTCCACCATTCCCGTTAAGGCAGATGACAAAATTTTCTACAAATACCTGCTTAAAAACCCCTGCCCCGAAAAGACAGTTGAAAGCGTTGAATTCAAACTCGCAGAAGGTGCAGATTGGACAGTAGAAGTTAAAGACGTTAAGTTCTAAAAACAATTCAAAACAGCAGAAGTCAAACACGGCTTCTGCTGTTTTTGTTTTATGGTTCTACGCATTAGTGGAATAAAATTACAAATTGTGCACTTTAAACAAAATGCACCTTCTTATTTATATAAACTAGTGTATATGTTTTTAAAAATTACTATGTTATAATATAACAGAATGGTGGAATATTGTCTTTTTGCACATAATGTTCCATAAACTAAAGTCTTGGCAAGACTACAAAAATTGCCGAATTTTAATTCGAAAGGGAGAAATACCATGAGAAACTTAAAGAAATCTTTAAGCCTAATTCTCGCGCTCGCACTTATGGTGTCAAGTGTTTTTGTTGGTGGTCTTACTGCTTCTGCAGCACTCGACCTTTATAGCTCAACAATGACATTCGACGAACCCGACGTTCCATACATTAATCATACCGATTGGGACGGTCAAAAAGGAACAAACATAACAGGTCGTTACGGCTGGGACCACTTTGCTGTATGGAATGCAGAAGTAGCTCAAAGTCCTTTATCTAGCGAACAAGACTATGCCGGTCACTTCGTAAGATCAAAACAAGAAGGACACGACTATGCTGCTACCCTTAGCCTTTATAAAGAAGGAACAACCTATCTCGACAGATATAAGGCAAAAGCAAATACTACTTACGAAATTAAGTTTAAGTATTATGTAGAAACTGCAGCTAATAAGCCTTTCACTGTTCAGGTTCGCCTTGTTAGCGATATGATGTATCGTTGTGGCACAGCCGGAACACTTATGTGTGATGTCGTTACTATCGAAAATACTACTGATGGTTGGGTATGGGCTTCTGCCAAATTCACAACACCCGATACATTAGTACAACCCGACTTCGCACTTGTTACAACAAACTCTGTTAAGGGCGAAGAAGTTATATCTCTTTATGTAGACGATATTACTTTAAGTGAATGCGCAGCTGTTACTGCATATAATTTCGATGGCGAAAACGAAAAAGAAGTTTACGCTTCCGAATACACAACCCTTGCTGAACTTGAAATTCCTCAGCGTGACGGTTATATTTTAACAGGCTTCTTTGCTGACGAAGAGCTCAACAATAAGCTTAACGCTTCCGATCTTGCTTTAAACTATATCGATAGTGGCATTTACTATGGTTGGTACAAACTCGCTGCCGGTGAATACTATGCAGGCTTTGAAAATTATAAAGCAGACGCAAACGGCGTTCCTTATAATTCTGCTACCACTTCTATTGTTAGTGGTAACACCTATGCAGGTGGCTACAACATTAAGGTAGATGCAAACGATAACGCTTTAAATGCTTTCGAACTTCGCGACAGTGAAGCTTTCGAAATTAAAGCGGGCACCAAATACGTTGTTTCCTTCCATTACCGTGCTTCTGCCGATGCAAAGCTTTATGTAGGTACTGCATATGCAAGCAATGTTCCTGCAACTGCAACTGCAGTTAAAGCTGCAAACCTTGTTGCTGCTGCCGATTGGACAGCTGCTTCTGTTGAAGTAACTTTAGATAAGTCTTCTAAAGAAGGCTTCGTTCCTGTATTTATGGTTCAGGCTGCAGATTCTGTAGTTGAATTCGACCATATTTATTTAACATACCCCGTTGAAGAAACTCAAAATATTGAAAATGGTTTTGTAACCAATACAAACTGGTATCCTGTTCTTAACTATGCAGAAGATAGTGAAGAACCCGAAGAAGAACCGGAAAGTCAAGCAAGCGATGTTTGGAAAGGTGACCGCGTAGCTCCCACAGCAGGCGAAGACGGTATTTACATTATCGATACTGCAGAAAAGCTCGCTTACATCGTATATAATAGCGGTAAAATGATTATTGGTTCTACCACAACACAACAACCCGTAGTTGGTGAAGATGGTACTCCTGTTCTCGATGCAGAGGGCAATCCTACCTATGAAGACGTTACTACTTATGAATACGATACCAACTGCACATTCAAACTTACAAAAGATATTTATCTTAACGACGTAACTAAGTACGACTGGATGTCCGGCGTAGCAGCAGGTTCCGGTATCAGAAGCTGGTATGAAGGCAAGTCCTTCAACGGTACCATCGATGGTAACCACCATACAATTTATGGTTTATACTTCTGGTATAAATGGAGTCTTTATCATTCCAATAGTGGTGGATATGGCTTCATTCCCGAACTTAAAAATGGCGATAAAGTAACAATCAAGAATCTTACAATCGATTATGCTACCGTTAGAGGTGGTACAAATGCCGCAGCATTTGTAGGTGGTGCTAATGCAAGTACTGCTGTTCTCGATTCTTGTATTGCAGGTGCAAATGTATGGGTTGAGGCGTTCCGTTCTGCAGCATTTGTAGGTGGCGCTAAACAGCCTAAAGCTACTTTAACAAACTGTGCTTCTTTCGCTACTACTGTTTATCCTGAAGGAAGCAGCAATGCTACTACCGGTCTTGTTAGTGATTATTATGTTAGCAAAACTGTTGTTAAAAACTGCTTTAACGCTAATGGTCCTATAGCTACCGGCGCTAGTGGAAGTTTAACTGTTACCAGCAGCTTCGAAACCGTTCCCGGTGGCGAAACCGACGGTGTAACAGTTCTTAAAAAAGAACAAATGCAGGGCAAAAATGTTCTTAAAGACGGTGGCGCAATGGCAGCTCTTAACGCTACTGCTAATTACTGGACTGCAACCGAAGGCTATCCAGTTTTAACTGCTTCTCTCGGTAAAGAGGTTATAGTTAAAGAAATTTGGGATAAAACACAACAGGCTCCCGTAGATAAAAACGGCGATGGTGTTTATGAAATTAATTCACCAAAAGAACTCGCTTATGTAATTTACAACGGTGGTACTATGACTGTAGATGAAGTGGCAGTTGAAGGCTGCAGCTTCATTCTTACAAGAGATATTTATTTAAACGACCTTTCTAAATACGATTGGACTTCTTTCACAAGACTTCCTAAAGGTCAAACCACCCTTAACGAGTGGTATGACACCTCATCATATGGCGCTGCATTCAGCGGTACTATTGATGGTAATAATCATACAGTTTACGGTTTATACAGCTGCTATGACTGGACCGACACTTATAATGGTTATGGCAAGGGACGTGGACTTATCCCTGCCATTGCAAACGGCAAAACAGCAACCGTTAAAAACTTAAATCTCGACTGTTTCTATGTTTCTAACGAAACTATGGGTTCGGGCGCACTTTCTGGTGTTGTTTATGGTACATTAAATGTATCTAACTGTTCTTTCGGTTCTAAAGTTTACGTTAAGGGCTCATACGCAGGTCTTGCGTATGGTTGTACCAACGATGCCGATGGCGTTACTATAACAAACTGCTACTCACTTGCAACCACAAATGCTTGGAATGCCGCAAACGCCACAACAATACATAGTGGTATTGCTACAAACCATTGGATAGAAGGTGGCGGTAAGGTTTTAATTAGCAACTGCTACAATGCAAACGGTGCAATAACCACCGACGTTACCAGCTATGCTACACTTTCAAACTGTTATGAAACTGCAGAATCTGGCGAATCCGAAGGCGTTGAAACCTTAACTGTTGAAGAAATGAAGGGCGAAAATGCTCTTAAAAACATGAAAAACCTCAACTCTACCGGCGCATATACACTTACTGTAGATTTAGGTTATCCGGCTCTTATTTCCTTCGTTCCCGAAGATGAAAGATTAGTTATCGAAGAAGAGGAAGAAGAAACCGAAGAAGAAATCGTTTACGACATTTGGGATGGCGAAACCAAAACAGCTCCTTCTGTTGGTGAAGGTACCGAAGATAAACCTTTCCACATTACAAACGGTGCCGAACTTGCTTACATTATTGCAAATGATGGTGGCGCAGGCGTTTACTATCAGTTACAAAATGATATTTATCTAAACGATATTTCAAAGATTAACTGGCAAACAGGCTCCGTTGCCGATGGTTACACCTTAAGAACCTGGCGCTACGGTGGCAGCACTAAATTCCAGGGCAATGTAGACGGTAACGGTTATGTTGTACATGGCCTTTATGCTCACGATGCAACTACCGGCCCTGCAACTGCACCTACATATTCTATGGGTCTTTTCTCTACCGTTAAGGGAAATACTACAATTAAAAATCTTGGTGTAGATCACGCATTCTTCCATCACGAAGCAACAGCAGGCGCGTTAATTGGTTGTGTTTACGGTACAGATGTTGTTGTAAACATTGAAAACTGCTTTGTTGGCGCAAATGCAAATGCCGAAGCAAATCTTGCAGGTGGCTTTATCGGCTGTGTAGCAGGTGGTGGCTCTGTAGTTATCGATAAATGCTATTCTCTTGCAACCAGCAAGGGCTTTATCGGAAGTCTTTACTACAACAGCAAACCTAAGGACATCACAATTTCAAATTGCTACTATCCCGGAAAATTCTTTACAAATATGAACTATTCCGGCACACGTACAGTTGCAAACTGCTACGAAGGAGTTAAGGGTAGTGCATGCACAGGCGTTACAACCATTACTACTGCCGACAATATGAAGGGCGAAGACGTTTTAACAAATACTGCTAAAATGGCAGGACTTGGTAAATACTTTAAAGCAAACACTGCAAACTTCGCAACTGTAAACTACAATAACTATGTATATCTTCCCGCAGGTACTACAATCGAAGCCGACTTTGCTCCATTATTCTTCGATACACGTATGGCACCTCTTTCTGCCGAAGACGTAATGTTTGTAGACAGAATGATTCGCGGCGCTTATGTTAAGTTCCAAAAAGAAGTTGACATTACAAAGATCAATGTTCCTGTTTCTAAAGCGCATCAGGTAACATTTGGCACTGCTAAAGATTTACTTGCAACAGGTTATTTCGACATTGAAACAACCCTTGTTTCCGAAAACCTTGTAAACCAACCCGATACTGCAGTTAACTATATCTTCGTTACCGACCCCCACTTCGATACAGGCTCGGCTATCTACAAGCAGAATTCTGCTAAACAGTTCGCACTTGCTATCGAAATGGCAAACGAAATGGAAGAAATCGATTTCGTAGTTCTTGGTGGCGACCTTTCAAACGGTGGCTATGGCTCTAGCGAAACTTGGGGTCTTGGTGCTTACAACGATAAGGGCGATGTTACAACAAATGGTATGGCTCAATATCTTGCAGCAATCAACGATTGCACAAAGCCTGTATTCGTACTCGCAGGTAACCACGACGACAACACCTACGGTGAAGTTAAAGACAGCGTAACAGTTGAACAACTTTCCGACAGAGCAATCTCTCCTGATGAATGGAACGAATATATTATTAACAAGTTCGTTAACCGTACTCTTGCAGACGGAACCGAAATCAAGGTTACACAAGATAAGGATCCTCATAAGGACACTGTTAACTCTAAGTATTATTACTACGATTTAGACGGCAAGAACACCCGTGTAATCTGCCTCTTCGCTTCCGATTATGAATACACCTACGACGAGAATGGCAATTACAGCCTTATCGTTAAGAATGAAAACGAAGTAAATGCACGTTCAAAGACATATAACGGTTATAACTTCTGGGGTTACAGCAACTATCAGATGAAGTGGCTTGCTGAAGAAGCACTTGGTAACCTTCCCGAAGATTACAACGTAGTGGTATTCTCTCACATGGATATTCTTGGCGAAACCACATCCAGCGGCACCTTCAGAGCATATAAGAACGGTCAGGTATTAAGCGACATCTTATCTGCTTACCAGAACAAGACCGCTTATACTAACGAAAGCCTTGGCATTACTTCTAACTTCTCCGATACCGGCAGAATTATGTCCTATCAGTATGGCCACGAGCATACATCCTACAATGCTTACGATCAGGACGTTTCCGTTTGGAAGATTACTTCTTCTACAACTAACCCACACTCAAAGGGAATTGGTGGAAGAATTAATAACGAAGACGCTGCAGCTGTTGAAGCAGTTTCTGTAACCGAAAGCTATGTTTACAAGCAGGTTGTAGGCCACGGCGACACTTCATTCTTAATTAACAAGTTCCCCGTATATGAAGGCGACGTAACTCTCGATACTACTGTAGATATTTGCGACCTCGTTGCTCTTAATAACTTAAACAACGCAGGACTTGTAACCGGCGTTATGCCAACAGGCGATATCGCAAAAATGCGCAAAATTATTATTGGCGCATAACTTCTAAAAATTAAAAGGATGAACCGAAAGGTTCATCCTTTTTTTATGTAATGGGGAACAATAGGCTAAAAATTTGTACTTCAAAATAAAAAAGAGAACAACCTGTTGGTTGTTCTCTTGGTGCCGCTAATCGGACTTGAACCGATACGGTATCGCTACCGAGGGATTTTAAGTCCCTTGTGTCTGCCTATTCCACCACAGCGGCGTGCAATAGAATTTTATTACATTTTAGCTGCTATGTCAAGCATTTTTTTATTAATTTTATAATTCATCCCATTTTTCTAGGTAACTGTGCTTTTCACCATTATCTTTATCGCGCCAACCAACAATAGAAGCCAAATTTACATTGTGAATACTTCTAAATAAATTATCATCTACAGCAGGGTTGACCTTTTTAATCTCTTTAATAAGCGCCTTAATTTCTTTGCGTTTAGATAGTTCTTCGTTGTGTTCACTTTCGGCAGTAAAACGACAAGCACACTGTAAAAACTTAAGTTCGTTAAAATTTGCCCACGCAATAATATCTTTTTCTTTAACCTTGTAAAGTGGACGAATAAGCTCCATTCCTTCAAAGTTGGTAGATTTAAGTTTAGGTAGCATTGTCTTAACTTCAGAAGCGTAGGTCATATTTAAAAGCAATGTTTCTATCATATCATCAAAATGGTGTCCAAGCGCAATTTTGTTGCAGCCAAGTTCTTTAGCTTTAGAATAAAGGCAACCTCTTCTCATTCTGGCGCATAAATAACAGGGCGCACCACCTGCATCTGTTACAACGTCAAAAATATTGCTTTCAAATACCGTAATAGGTATGTTCATTATTTCGGCATTATGCTTAATAAGGTCGGCATTTTCTTTGTTGTAACCGGGGTTCATAACAAGGAAAACAAGCTCAAAAGGGTATAGGCTGTGTCGGCAAAGCTCCTGCATACATTTAGCCATAAGCATAGAGTCTTTTCCACCCGAAATACAAACTGCAATTTTGTCGCCTTCTTCAATAAGCTTATACTCGTTAACAGCGCCAACAAAACAGTTCCAAATAGTTTTTCTGAATTTTTTTATAATACTTCTTTCAATTTCCTTATATCTTTCCATAACATTCCTAAATCTTGTTTTTTTATTTATTATATTTGTTTAAAGCGTATTTTTCAAGTAAAATCATACTTGTAAATTTAAAGGTAAAATGGTAACATATATGTATACTAATTCGGGGGTGTAAATTTGGTTTCAAAAATCAAAAGTATAGGTCTTTTCGGACTCGATTCATATATGATAGAAGTAGAAGCCGATGTAACCAAAGGCCAACAGGCTTTCGATATTGTGGGTTTACCCGACTCTGCTGTAAGAGAATCGCGCGATAGAGTGCGTGCAGCAATTAAAAACTGTCAATACAAATATCCTACAGGCCATATAACAGTTAACCTTGCCCCTGCAGATGTTAAAAAAGAAGGCTCGGCGTACGACCTTCCTGTGCTTTTAGCACTGCTTATTGCAAGTGGACAAATCAATTCTAAAATTAATTTAGATGAATGCTTGTTTATTGGGGAAGTTTCGCTCGATGGAACCTTAAGGGGCGTTAATGGAATTCTATCAATGGCTATTGGCGCTAAAGAGCAGGGAATAAAGCACTTTTTTGTTCCAAAATCAAACGAACTTGAAGGTTCAGTTGTAAACGATATAAATATTTATGGTGTTAATACTATAAGTGAGGTAATTTCTCATATCGAAGGCAAACAGAGCCTTGCACCTGCACAACCTTACGATATAAGCAGTGTTCAAAATAGTAATCACTTTTTAGATTTTTGCGAAGTCAAGGGTCAAACCGTTGCCAAAAAAGCGCTTGAAATAGCAGCGGCAGGTGGCCATAACGTGCTGCTTATTGGCAGCCCGGGTGCAGGTAAAAGTATGCTTGCTAAAAGGCTACCCACAATTTTGCCCGAAATGACCTTCGATGAATCTATAGACACTACTAAAATATATTCTGTGGCAGGGGAACTCGATAGTAAAACACCAATTATTCTTGGTCGACCTTTCCGTAGCCCACACCACACCGTTTCTGCGCGTGCAATTTCGGGTGGTGGCGCCATTCCCAAACCGGGCGAAATTTCTTTGGCTCATAACGGAGTTCTGTTTTTAGATGAGCTTCCCGAATTTAATCGTGATGTTATGGAATCTTTGCGCCAACCTGTAGAAGATGGTAGGGTAACAATATCTCGTGTGGCAGGTTCGCTTACATATCCCAGCGCATTTACGTTGGTTGCTGCAATGAACCCTTGCCCTTGTGGTTTTTATGGTCATCCTACAAGAAAATGCACCTGTTCGCCAAACGCTGTGCGCAAATATTTAAATCGCATTTCAGGCCCAATGCTCGACCGACTCGATTTACATATTGAAGTTCCACCTGTAGAGTATCAAGCGCTGAAATCAGATAGCAAAGAAGAAACTAGCGCTAGCGTCAGAGAACGTGTTAACAAGGCAAGAGAAATTCAAAACCAAAGATACAAAGGCACGGGAATTACTTGCAATGCAAGACTGCTTCCGGGTATGCTTTCAAAGTATTGTGTTTTAACGCCCGACGCCGAAAAAATGCTGTCATCCTCATTCGAAAGGCTAGGTCTTTCGGCAAGAGCATACGACAGAATTTTAAAGGTTTCACGAACAATAGCAGACCTTGAAGGCAAAGAGTTAATAGAGCTTTCACACGTTGCTCAAGCAATACAATTCAGAAGTTTAGATAGGAAATATTGGGAGGGGTAACCCTCCCTTTTTGCATTGACAAAAAAGATTTATTGTTATATAATATAATTTATAATATTATGTCTATGGGAGTCGGTTATGGAAGAATCAAAATCTTTTATCTCACGAACAGTTGACTATGTTTATCTGTCTCGTGTTCTTTTAAATAATTGGTTAGTAATTTTATTAGCAGGCATACTTACTGCAGCTATAGGTTTTACCTATTCTGTGTATTTTGTTACCCCTGAATATAAGGCAAGTACTACTATGTTAGTAGACCTTCGCAACTCTGTTCACGATGACCTATCTTACGAACAGGTAAATGTGGCTGCTAAATATGTAACTACATTGGCATACGTTATGAAGACAAACACTGTGCTAGACCCTGTAATAGAAGAATTAGAGCTCGATGAAACAGCATCAAGCCTTGCATCTAAAATTCAGGTATCCACATTAGACGACACACTTCTTATTCGTGTTGGTGTAAAACATTCCGACCCAAAAGTTGCTTTAAAAATAGTTAAAACAATTGGCAAAATAGCTCCCGATGTTATAAATCAAAAAATCACATCAGGTTATATTACAGAAATAGAATCACCAACCGTTTCGGCAAAACCTGTAACACCTAATGTGGCACGCAATACTGTTTTCTTCGGCATTGCCGGCATTTTCCTTGTCGTTGTTATTGTATTTCTAATCAATCTTTTCAACAACAGAATCAGATCTGTTGATGAACTTCAAACCACTATTGACTTACCACTTCTTGGTGTTATTCCCACATTAAATACTAAAAAAGGTAAAGGAGCAAAGGCATAATGAAAAAGCATATACATTCTGCAGATACTTTTGAAGTTTTGTCCGATAAAACTCCTTTTACATACCTTGAAGCATTTAAAACCTTTCGTACAAATGTAGAATTTGTGTCATCGCTTGAAAACCATAAAGCAATTATGCTTGTAAGTTCACTATCGGGCGAAGGCAAAACTACAGCTTCAATCAATTTAGCTATTGCACTTGCTCAAAACGGCAAAAAAGTAGTCCTTTGCGATTGCGACCTTCGCAGACCTAAAGTACAACGCTATTTAAGAATTAAGGCTGCATCACAAAATGGTGTCAGCACCGTTCTTGGTGGAGAATGTTCGGTAGATAACGCTATCGGTTATGTAGAAGACTTCGGCATTTACGTTATGCTTTCGGGCCATACACCACCAAACCCGGGTGAACTTTTAGCGTCTGAAAGAGCAAAAGCTATGATAGATGAACTTAAAACCAAGTTCGACTATGTAATTTGCGATACACCACCTGTTTCTGTTGTATCCGATACTTTAGCATTCAGTAAACATACAGACGGCGCTGTTATGGTTGTGCGTCAAAACTACGCTTCCAGAGCAGAAATTCAAGAAGCTGTTGCAAAGTTAAAGAATGTAGAAACTAAAATGCTTGGTATGGTATTAAACGACTACGACTCTAGAAAAGATATTAACTATAAATACGACAAGTATTATAGTTACAAGAACTATTATGTCAAATATAAGTATTAACGGCTTCGCCGATATACACACCCATATTTTACCTAATATGGATGATGGCGCATCTTCGCCCGAAGAATCTTTACGCTTACTTATAGAAGAACAAAAGCAAGGTATAACAGATGTTGTTCTAACGCCACATTTTAACCCTGCCGGCGAAAGCGTAGAAGACTTTTTGGCTAGAAGACAGGCTGCATTTGATATTCTTTCTAAAGAAATTAAGGAAAGTAGTTTGCAAATTGACCTTAATTTGCATCTTGGCGCAGAAGTAAGGTACGACCCTAATCTCATTTATTCCGATGTGTTTAGTCTTTGCATAGGCAATACATCTTATATGCTTTTAGAACTTACCAACACCTATCCCTTTAATTTCGAACAAACAATCAATTGGCTTATATCTCGTGGTATTAGCCCTGTGCTTGCTCACATAGAAAGATATGACTTTTTAATCTCAAACAAAAAACTGCTCGACGAGTTGCTTTACACAGGCGTTGTTTTCCAGTGTAATGCATCAAGTCTTTTTAGCAGATACTATGCTAGACGTGTAAAAAAACTTATGAAAAATGGTTACGTACAGGTTTTAGCATCAGATACACATAATACTAAAGAACGTCCACCAAGACTACAAGAAGGACTTAAAAAAGTTTCTAAATTTTCTGAACAATTAGCGAAAAACTCTATTAAATTAATGGAAAATCAGCTAGTATAGTCTTGGTAGACACGCTTTTTCGGAGGCATTATGATCAAATCATCATTTATTCGCAGACTAACTTTAATTTTAATAGATTTAGCCTGCTTTGTTGCAATATTCACTGCTTCGTTTGTTATATCGGAATATTTTTCTTCAACAAGCGTAAAGCTAGATATTGCTGCATCTTACTTCATAACAGGCTGCATTTTTGGTGGAATACTACTGCTTTCGCGTTTGGTATTCTCGGTATATACAAACGTGTGGCGTTATGCAAACTCAAAAGCCTACTTAACTATGGTTTTTTCCGATATTGTCGGTGGTTTAGTAGCTCTATTCGTTTCCTACGCTCTAGACGATTATTCGCTTTATATGGGCGTATGGCAAAGTGTTGTTAACGTAGCTTTGTATTGTCTTGCAACCCTTACACTTCGTTTCGGTTATCAGCAATATTATCGCCACTTCAACCTTAATCTCGACTATCTCAATAAAATCGGTGTTGCAATTGTTGGTGCAGGTCAAGTAGGTACACTTCTTGCCGAAGAACTTAAATATAATAAAACTTCGCACTATCGTCCTATTTGCTTTATCGATAAAAGTGCCGATAAAATCGGTGGTAAAATTGCCGATTTAAGAGTATATAAAGAAGATGAACACGTAATAGATAAAATCAAAGATTTACCTGTTCAAGAAATCTTTATAGCGCTTCCTAATATCGATGGCGAAACAGCAAAAAAACTTCTCGATTTTTATTCAAAAACAGGCTGTAAAGTAAAACTTTATGACTTCCCAATAAACCAAAAAGAAGGGGAAGAAAACTCTAAGCGTGTGCTTCGTCCCTTCAATATCGAAGACCTTCTTTTCCGTGATGCATTAAAAATTGCAGATAACGGAATGAAAAACTTCTATAAAGACAAAACCGTTCTTGTTACAGGTGGTGGTGGTTCAATTGGTAGCGAACTCTGCCGTCAGGTTGCAAAGCGTTCTCCAAAGCAACTCATCATACTCGATATTTACGAAAACAATGCTTACGAAATTCAGCAAGAACTTTTAAGAAAATATCGTGATAAGTTAGACTTGCGTGTAGAAATTGCTTCTGTTCGCGACCCCGACAGATTAGATGCAATATTCAACCATTACAAACCCGAAATTGTCTTCCACGCTGCTGCACATAAGCACGTTCCCTTAATGGAGCACAGCAGTTGCGAAGCGGTTAAAAATAACGTTTTCGGCACTTATAATGTTGCAAATGCTGCCGAAAAACATTCGGTAAAAAGGTTTATTTTAATCTCGTCCGATAAGGCAGTTAACCCAACAAATATTATGGGTGCTACCAAACGCCTTTGCGAAATGGTAGTTCAGTGCCGTGAAAACAGTAACACATCGTTCTCTTGTGTTCGTTTCGGAAACGTTCTTGGTTCTAACGGTTCGGTAATTCCTCTCTTTAAATCGCAAATCGAAAAGGGTGGACCTATCACCATTACCGATAAGCGTATCATCCGTTACTTTATGACCATACCCGAAGCTGCGCAACTTGTTATGGAAGCAGGCTTCTTGGCAGAACGTGGAGAACTTTTTGTTCTCGATATGGGCAAGCCTATTAAAATAATAGACCTTGCCGAAAATATGATAAAACTTTCGGGTTACAGACCTTACGAAGATATCGATATCGTTGAAGTTGGTCTTCGTCCGGGCGAAAAACTTTATGAAGAGCTTCTTATTAAAACCGAAACTCTTGATAAAACCGAAAACAACCTTATCTTCATTGAACGCGATCAACCTTTATCACGTCGCGATGTAGATAAAAAGCTTTCGGCACTTAAAAAGGTTTTAGATTCCACAAAGGGCGAAATCAATAGCGAAAAAATTAAAAAAGCTATGAAAAAGGCAATTTCAACCTATCACGATCCCGAAGAAGTAAACTGCAAAGCTGAAGAATCTGAAGAAATGAATAACATTAAAGATGTCAGCGAAACGGTGAAGATTTAAATGAAAATATGTTACATTATAGGGGCAGGGGAACTGCCCCTGCTTTATATCAAAAAAGAAAACAGTATGGTTATTGCAGCCGATGGTGGTTTTTCTAAATTAGAAAATATTACACCGGATATTACGGTTGGCGATTTCGATTCACTCGGTTTTGTGCCAAACGGAAATACAATAACCCTGCCAACTAAAAAAGATGTAACCGATATGAAATATGCTACCGAAGTTGGCATAGAAAAAGGTTTTAATACCTTCGTTATCTACGGTGGCACGGGTGGCAGACCCGACCATACCTTTGCGAATTATGCACTGCTTGCATCGTTGGCCGAACAAGGCTGCACAGCATATCTAATAGGCGAAGGTTTTGTTGCAACAGCAATATGCAATTCTAGCATCCTGCTGCCTACAAAGAATTCGGGCACAGTATCGGTCTTTTCGGCAAGTTCTGTGTCTAACGGCGTTACCATTGAAGGCCTTGAATATACACTTCAAAACAGTGATTTAACCTTTAGTCAACCACTTGGCGTAAGCAATTCTTTTATAGGTGCTAAAGCGAAAATATCTGTCAAAGACGGAACTCTTCTTATAATGTGGGAAGAAGAAAATATTAAAGATTTTATTGACAATCTTTATAACTAGTTATATAATCTTCTTGCCAAGCAGAAAACTAAATATTAATCAGGGGTGCCGCAAGGCTGAGATGAGTGTTACTCAAACCCTTTAACCTGATATGGATAATGCCGTCGTAGGGAGATTAGCTTTGTTTCAAATAATTTTTACCGCACGGAATTTTCTGTGCGGTAATTTTATTTGAAAGGAGAAAAAATGTGAAAAAGTCAAACACCAGAAAAATTGCCGTAAGTGCCATGCTTATTGCTTTGGGAGCAGTTCTGAGCTTAATCAAAATCTGGACAAATCCCTGGGGTGGAAGCGTTACAATGCTTAGCATGGTGCCCATAGTTTTAATTTCTGTTATGTTCGGTACACCGTGGGGTCTGTTTTCATCTTTTGTATATGCCCTTGTTCAAATCGGTGTAGACCTTGCCGGTATGATGGGCTGGGGTATGGACGTAAGAATGTGGGTAGGCGCCATTGTTTTCGATTATCTTCTGGCCTATACTGCTATTGGCCTTGCAGGTGTATTTCGTAAAAAAGGCGCTGCAGGTGCATGTGTGGGAACGGTTATTGCGCTTTGTGTAAGGTTTGTAAGCCACTTTATTTCGGGATATATCTTCTTCGATATCTGGATGCCCGAAACATTTTCTAACCCTGCAGTTTATTCTGTGGTTTATAACGGTACCTATATGTTGCCCGAACTTGTGTCAACTGCAGTTGTTGTCGTTGTTCTTTACAAGACTAACGCAATTAAACGAATACTAAACCAAATTGAAAAATAAAAATAAAGGGCTCGAAAGAGCCCTTTATTTGTTGCAAATTTTGTCCTTATGTGGTAATATTATCTATTAGAAGTTGAAATTTCTTTGGAGGAAATATGTTAAAACTTGAAAATATAACCTATAAGGTTGAAAATAAAACCATACTCGATAATATATCACTCACAATAGACGAACGCTTTGTTGCGATTACAGGCCCTAACGGCAGTGGTAAGTCTACCCTTGCAAAAATTATTGCAGGCATTATTCCTGCCACTTCGGGTAAAATTTATCTCGACGGCGAAGATATAACCGACCTTTCTATTACAGATAGGGCAAATAAAGGTATAAGCTTTGCTTTCCAACAACCTGTTCGTTTTAAGGGTATAACCGTAATGGATTTAATTTCGTTAGCTTCGGGTAAAAAACTTTCGGTTGCCGAAGCTTGCGAATTTTTAGCCGAAGTTGGTCTTTGCGCAAGAGATTATATTAAGCGTGAAGTAGATGGTTCACTTTCGGGTGGCGAACTTAAAAGAATTGAAATTGCAATGATAAATGCAAGGGGTACAAAGCTTTCGGTGTTCGACGAACCCGAAGCAGGTATTGACCTTTGGTCTTTCCAAAACTTAATTAAGGTTTTTGAAAAAATGCACGAAAAAAATCGTGGTTCAATTCTAATTATTTCACACCAAGAAAGAATACTCGATATTGCCGATAAAATTTTAGTTTTAAAGGCAGGCAAAATAGATAAAATAGGCACAAAAAATGAAATTATGCCCTCACTTTTAGGCATAGACTCAGGTTGCCGTTATGTGAAGGAGGGTTAAATAAGTGGATGCAATTCAAAAGAATTTGTTAGAACAAATTACCGGTCTTCACGAAGTGCCACAGGGCGCATATTCGCTAAGAATAAACGGCTCGCTTCACGGCAAAAATTCTTCCGAAAACATTGAAGTTGTAAAAAAGGAAGACAAACCCGGAATAGATATTTATATTAAAGCAGGCACCAAAAACGAAAGTGTCCACATTCCCGTTTTGCTATCAAGCACAGGCCTTAAGGAACTCGTTTATAACGATTTCCATATTGGCGAAGACTGCGATGTTACAATAGTTGCAGGCTGTGGTATCCACAACGGAGGCGATGCCGATAGCGAGCATAGCGGAATTCACGCTTTCTATCTTGCTAAAAACGCTAAACTTAAATATGTAGAAAAGCATTATGGCTCGGGCGAGGGAAGCGGCAAAAGGGTTATGAACCCAACTACCATTATAGACCTTGCCGAAAACGCTTATATGGAAATGGATACTGCACAAATTAAGGGTGTAGATGATACCATTAGAAACACCAAAGCAACTCTAGCAGCAGGCGCTACCTTAAAGGTTGGCGAAAAGCTTATGACGCACGGCAACCAATATGCAGAAACCCGTTTCGAAGTAGATTTAAACGGCGAAAATTCAGGTGTTCACGTAGTTTCCCGTTCGGTTGCTAAAGAAAACTCAAAACAACTTTTCGTTTCCCGTGTGAATGGAAATAATGCTTGTTCGGGGCACACCGAGTGTGATGCTATTATTATGGATAACGCTTCGGTTTCTGCCGTTCCCGAAATTATGGCAAACCATACCGACGCACAGCTCATTCACGAAGCAGCTATCGGAAAAATAGCAGGGGAACAGCTTATAAAACTTATGACACTGGGTCTTACCGAAAGTCAGGCCGAAGAACAAATCATTAACGGTTTCTTGGTATAAAAAATAAAACCACGACAAAGGGACACACTCCATAGGGCAATGTCGCTTAAAAACGTGAAATTTTTGCGGTATTATGTGTTAAAAACCCACGGCACGCGTCAGCGTTGCCGTGGGTTTTCGCCTTTACTACCACTAAAAATTTTCGTTTTTAAGTGCTTCGCAGTTTTGTAATCTTCAAATTTATATTCGAGACGAAGCCGAAAAATGCAGGAATACTTCCGTATTTCAAGGCTTTTCGGCAAGTCTTCGGATTAAATTTATTTTCCAAAACCGATACTGCTCTATGGAGTGTGTCCCAAGTCGTGGTTTTTCTTTTCTATTTATCAGCTAAAGCTCTTTCTAACCAAGTAACAGCAAACTGCATTGCTTCTGCAAAACCGTTTTTCTCGGTAGATTTTGTAATATTGTCAAGCTTTTCAGAATCATTTTTAATGAGCATAACTTTAATTTTGTCAGCCACTTCAAGTTCACCTTCGGTGTGAGAAGTTAAAATTTCAAGCTTAATAACATACTTTTCACTCATATCGCCGTAATACACGGTGTTTCCTTTGCGTACAAGGGGTTTGTCTTTATAGTTTAAAAAATCACTCACTGTGCTTCTCCTTTAAAGTAATCTAGTTTAAATCTCTATAAATTATATACTAAATATTATATACTGTCAAGAGTTGGCCCTTGACAAGTTGTAGTTTTTTTTGTAAAATTGTTTAGTATATAATTATATGGAGGTTTTCTTTATGAATAACAGTGAAAAATCTATGGATACCGTAGTTGCTCTTGCAAAAGCTCGTGGCTTTGTTTATGCAGGTAGCGAAATTTACGGTGGACTTTCAAATAGCTGGGATTACGGTCCGTTAGGTGTCGAATTCAAAAACAACGTTAAACGTGCTTGGTGGAAGAAATTCGTTCAAGAAAATAAGTATAACGTTGGGCTCGATTCTGCTATTATAATGAACCCTGAAACTTGGGTTACATCAGGTCACGTTGGTGGCTTCTCCGATCCTCTTATGGACTGTAAATCTTGCCACGCAAGACATCGTGCCGATAAGCTTATAGAAGATTTTGGTGGTCACGCTGAAGGTATGACCTTCGAACAAATGAGCGAATACATAAAAGAAAACGGCATTAAATGTCCCGAATGTGAAAGCCAAGATTTTACTGATATTCGTAAATTTAACCTTATGTTCAAAACTTTTATCGGTGTTACTGAAGATGCAAAGAATGAAGTTTATCTTCGTCCTGAAACAACACAGGGCATCTTTGTAAACTATGCTAACATTCAGCGTTCTACCCGTAAAAAATTACCTTTTGGTGTTTGCCAAATCGGTAAATCTTTCCGTAACGAAATCACCCCCGGTAACTTTATCTTCCGTACCCGTGAATTCGAACAAATGGAATGTGAATTCTTCTGCAAACCCGATACCGACCTTGATTGGTTCTATTATTGGAAAGATTTCTGCAAAAACTGGCTTCTCGATTTAGGCCTTAAAGAAGAAAATCTTCGTCTTCGTGACCACGAAAAAGAAGAACTTTCTTTCTATTCTAAAGCTACTACCGATATCGAATTTTTATTCCCATTCGGTTGGGGTGAACTTTGGGGTATTGCCGACCGTACTAACTATGACCTTGGTCGTCATCAGGAAGCAAGTGGTAAATCTCTTGAATATTTTGACCAAGAAACAAACGAACATTACGTTCCCTATGTAGTTGAACCTTCTCTTGGCGCAGACCGTGTAGCACTTGCATTCCTTTGCGATGCTTACGACGAAGAAACCGATGAAAAGGGCGAAACCAGAGTAGTTCTTCGCTTACATCCTGCACTAGCACCCTTCAAGTGCGCAGTTCTTCCTCTTTCTAAAAAGCTTGCAGAACCTGCAGGTGAAGTGTTCGATATGTTAGCAAAACACTTTATGGTAGATTATGACGATGCAGGTTCTATCGGTAAGCGTTACCGTCGTGAAGACGAAATCGGTACACCTTTCTGCATCACTTACGATTTCGATTCGCTCGAAGATGGCTGTGTAACCGTTCGCGATCGTGATACTATGGAACAAACCAGAGTGAAAATCGACGAACTTAAAGATTACATCGCTGCTAAAATTGAATTCTAATAATAAAAGCACCAAACTTAATGTTTGGTGCTTTTTCTTTTAATTGTTTTCAAGAAGTCTATCCATTATAGAAGGACCGTGTTCAATAAAGTTTCCGGTAGAAGCAGCAGTAGCTTCGGTAAAGGTATCAACACCGTTTAAAGCCTTTCTGCTATCGTAAATTAAATAGGGAACAGGGTCGGATGAATGTGTCTTTGTAATAAGTGGTGTTGGGTGGTCGGGGCAAATAAGAATTCTAAAGTCTTCGCCCGAAGAAACTAAATAATCTTTAACCCTTTTAAGAACCAACTCATCAATAAGGCCAATAGCCTTAACCTTGTTTTCAGGTTCGCAACGGTGTCCGCATTCGTCGGGGGCTTCTACGTGAATATAAACAAGCTCTGTGCCTTTTTTGAATTCTTCAATTGCTGCGTCTGCCTTACCAACAAAGTTAGTGTCAATATATCCGGTTGCGCCAACAACTTCGGGTGTGGACATTCCTGCGCAAATACCAATACCTTTAAGTAGGTCAACTGCCGAAATTACTGCGCCACTAACACCGTTCTTTTGCTTAAAGTTTTCAACAACGGGCTTTGTGCCTTCGCCCCAAAGCCATATAGAGTTTGCAGGTCTTTCACCCTTTTGAATACGCTTAATATTAACAGGGTGATCCTTTAAGAAATCGTAACTTTTCTTCATAAGCTCAATAAGTGGTTTTGCGTTTTCGTGACGGCTTAAATATTCGCCAACAACTCTGCCACTAATGTCGTGGGGAGGTGTCATATTACCAAGTTTGGTAGTTCCACCGTCTACAACAAGGCAGTGTCTGTAGCTAACGCCCGAATAGAAACGGTAAATATCGTTGCCAAGCTTTTCTTCAACTGTCTTTATAATCTCGCGTGCTTCTTCGGTAGAAATATCGCCTGCGCAGTAATCTACCATAGTTTTATCTTCGTAATTTTCTTCGTCAGACAAAGTAACAATGTTGCAACGAAGTGTAACGTCGGTATCCTTAAGGTCGATACCAATGCTTGCAGCTTCAAGTGGGGAACGACCTGTGTAGCTTACTAGTGGGTCGTAACCCATAACAGAAAGGTTAGCAACGTCGCTGCCGGGCTTTAAGCCTGCTGCAACTGTCTTGCAAAGACCAACTTCAGAAATTTTAGCAAGAGCATCCATATTAGGCTTTTCTGCTAATTCCATTGGAGTTTTGCCGTTTAAATAATCAGACGGAGTATCTGCCATTCCATCGCATAATACAACTAAATATTTCATTTTTGTACCACCTTTTAGAAATATAGTTTAATTATATTCCTAAAAGGAGTAGTTGTAAAGAAAAAACACTTTATTATTTTATAAAAATGTTATATTATATAAAATATAGTTAAAAAAGGTGGTGATAAAATGCAAAAAGTAGAGGTGCTTTCTCCCGTAGGCAATAGCGAAATGCTTTTGGCTGCTGTAAGAAGTGGCGCAGATGCCGTTTATTTAGGTCTTGAAAATTTCAATGCCAGAAGAAATGCCGAAAACTTTACTATCGAATCTTTAAAGGAAGCAGTTGCATTTTGTCATATCCGTGGTGTTAAGGTGTATTTAACCCTTAATATAATGCTTAAAGACGACGAAATAGAAAACGCCGTAAAAGAAACCGTACTAGCTGCACAGTGTGGAATAGACGGCGTTATAACTGCCGATGTTGGCTTTGTGTCGCTTCTTCATAAAACCCTGCCAACACTTCCAATTCACGCTTCAACCCAAATGACGGTTCATTCTGTTTCTGCAATAAAGCCACTTAAAGAAATGGGCTTTTGCCGTGTTGTAGTATCCCGTGAAATGAGCAAAGCAGAACTTACCGTATTTTGTCAAGAAGCCAAAAAACAAAATATGGAAGTGGAAGTTTTCGTTCACGGCGCGCTTTGTATGTGCATGTCGGGTCAATGTCTGCTTTCGGCAATGCTTGGTGGCAGAAGTGGTAACCGTGGTCTTTGCGCAGGTCCTTGCCGTTTGCCTTTTTCTGTTATCGGTGGCGAAAATTACGATTTAAGTCTTAAAGATTTATCTCTTGTTGAATACTTAAATGAACTAAAAGATATGGGGGTTGCATCCCTTAAAATAGAAGGTAGAATGAAACGACCCGAATATGTTGCTGCTGCAACTGCAGCCTGTCGCCAAATGTTAGATTGTGGCAGGGTAGACCCCAATATCAACGGTGCGCTTTCGGCAGTCTTTTCGCGTTCAGGCTTTACCGATGGATATTATAAAGGCAACCTTGACAAAGATATGTTTGGCATTAGAACAAAAGATGACGTCATTGCTTCGGACGAAGCCTTTAGTGTTATCCACGAACTTTATCGAAACGAACGCCAAAGTGTTGAAATAAACGGTCAAGTTACCATTGCAGAAAACACCCCTTGCACCATCACGGTTACCGACGGGGCAAACACTGTAACAGTTTGTGGCGATATTCCCGAAAAAGCAATTAACCGTCCGTTAGATGCAAACTCGGTTAAGGAAAGAATAGAAAAAACGGGTTCAACACCGTACTTCTTTAAAAACCTTGATATACAGCTTGAAAACGGTCTTGTTTTGCGTGCATCTGCACTTAACGCGCTTCGCAGAGATGCACTCGACAAACTATCGGAACTTCGTGCAAAAACAAAAGAATATGCGCCCAATTATTCTAGCCTTTCTAAAGCAGAAGGTGTAAAATCAAAAGAACTTAAAACCTATGTCCGTATAGATAATATTTCGCAGCTAACACCTTTAGCTAAACAGGCAGATATGCTGATTGTGCCGATAGATATAAGCATAGAAGATTTACCAAACAACGTAAACCTGGCTGTTGAATTGCCACGTGGCATTTCGAACGAAGATTATGTAAAAAATCGCCTTACTGCCTTTAGGGAAAAAGGCATTACCGTTGCTTTTTGCAGCACCCTTTCGGCAAA
>JAFOFE010000035.1 GCA_017387475.1 Clostridia bacterium
CATACGATGTTGAGGATTATAAGGGCAAGCAAAAATTTAAAAAGGTTTCGGGCAAATTCGAATTTAAGGATGTAAATTTCCACTATCCCGATGATGAGCGTCCTATTTTGGATGGCTTGAACCTTACGGTAGAACCGGGGGAAACTATTGCTCTGGTAGGAGAATCCGGCTCGGGCAAAACAACCATTGTAAATATGGCTATCGGATTTTTTAAACCAAATAGCGGTGAACTTTTAATCGATGGTGTCAAAGCCACTGATATAGATATGCACTCCTATCGCCAGCACCTTGCTGTAGTGCCTCAGAACACCATACTTTTCAGCGGAACTATACGAGATAATATTACATACGGAAAAACCAATGTCAGCGAAGCAAAGCTTAAGGCGGCAATTAAAGCGGCAAATCTTGAAACTGTAATAAAAAAACTACCCGATGGGCTTGATACAAACATCGGCGAGCATGGAGATAAACTTTCGGGCGGACAAAGACAGAGAATTTCTATTGCCAGAGCAATAATCAGAAATCCCGATGTTATTATTTTCGATGAGGCTACAAGCGCACTTGACACCGTATCCGAAAAAGAAATTCAAAACGCAATTAACAACCTTACCAAAAAGAAGACCACCTTCATAGTTGCCCACAGGCTATCTACAATTAAAAACGCTGATAAAATTGCCGTTATTAAAAACGGACGGTGTGTGGAGTTCGGCACATATAAAGAACTGATGGACAAAAAAGGTGAGTTTTATACCTTTAAAACTTTGCAATCATAAAAACATATTTTGAAAGGATACTTTATGTTCAAAAAAGCTGTTCCCGTTTATGCTGAAAATTTAAAAGATAAAATGAACACCCATATTATGCTAAAAGAAACTGTGTCTTCACTTAAAGGATGCACTGCTAAAATTTCGGCTGCTTCGTTTTACAAATTATACGTTAACGATATTTTTGTAGGCTTTGGTCCTGCAAGAACAGCTAAAGGCTATGCCAGAGTGGACGAATATGACCTTACCCCTTACCATAAAGAAGAAACTAACGAAATTCGAATTGAAGTGGTTGGTTATTTCTGCTCTTCGTATTATACGCCGAAGCAGCCGTCTTTCGTTATTTGTGAAATTATAAAAGACTGCCAAGTGGTTCTTTATACCGGCAGAGATTTTTCTTTTTCCATTTTAAACGAATACATAAGCAACACAAGGCGTTTTTCGGGGCAACGCTGTTTTACCGAAGTAAGAGATTTAAGTCTTGGCAAAGAAGCTGTCGCTTTTACCGAAGTAACGGCTCCTATATGGCTTGAGCGCAAGGTGCCTTACCCAAAATACAGCGAAGTATTTACAAACGAAATACTTTCCGGCGGAATTTTTGAAACCGACCCCCTAAAAGAACTTTCGGCCTGGAAATTTGACGGTGGCAATGCCGATGCCTGGGGCTTTTTTGATGAAGAAAATTTGGAACACTCCCCTTTCCACTTTATTAAAGGCTTAAAACAAACAAAAACATTTTGTTGTGGCAAACTTCCACTTGTTATTCGCTGCGGGGAATACGCAATAATTGACCTTAAAAAAATTGAAGTGGGCTTTATTAATTTTTTAGCTAACGCTAAAAAGAAAAGCGACGTTATAATTGCTTTTTCGGAATATTTGAACACAGATGTTTTTGAGTTTGGCAAAATAGACTGTGAAAATGTTTTGGAATATATCTTACCGGAAGGCAAACACTGTACCGAAAGCTTTGACGTATATACCGAAAGATACCTTGCAGTATTTGTTAAGTCGGGTGAAATAGAGTTAGAGAGTATAGGTGTTAAGCGATATGAATTTAACACCGACGGTGTTTATAAGCCAAACTTTAACGACGAAAAGCTAGACGAGATTTACGATGCCGCTGTACGCACCTTTGCACACAACGCCGTAGACCTTTATACCGACTGTCCGTCAAGAGAGCGTGCAGGTTGGTTGTGCGACAGTTATTTTACGGCAAAAACCGAATATTTTTTAACCGGCAATACCCTTGTTGAAGAAGCCTTTTTGGAAAACTACCGTTTATTTGAAAATGACGGCAGCTTGCCCGATGGCGCACTTCCTATGTGCTACCCTGCCGACGTTCCGTTTAGCAGCAAATTTATTCCACAGTGGAATATGTGGTACGTTTTAGAGGTTGAAGAATTTTTAAACAGCCGTCGTCCCGATTATGATAAAAAGCTTTTCAAAAAAAGCGTTTTAGGTATTCTTAATTTCCTTGAAAAATACGAAAACGAAGACGGTTTGCTTGAAAAGCTTCCCGAATGGAATTTTGTTGAGTGGTCAAAGGCTAACGAATGGACAATGGATGTAAACTATCCAACTAACTTTTTATATTCGGCAGTACTTGATGCTGCATACAGAATGTTTGGCGACGACAAGTTTAAGCTTAAAGCCGAAGCCGTAAGGCAAAAAACCGAAGAGCTTTCCTTTGATGGCACCGTTTTCACCGATAACGCCGTAAGAAACCAAGACGGCGTTTTAGAAAATACCGGCAACGTTTCGGAAACCTGCCAATACTACGCTTGTTTATTTGGAAAGATAGATTTAAACAAGCCCGAATACACCGAACTTAAAAGCCACATTGAAAATGGCTTTACGCATTACGAAAAAGAATACACTCCCATTAATGCTTTTATTGGTTTTTACCTTAGAATGATGCTTTTGCTGAAGTTAAATAAGAAGGAGCTTTTACTGAATGACATTAAGAACTTCTTTTACAATATGGCAAAAACCACCGGCACACTTTGGGAATATAAGGAAGGACTAGGCTCACGCGACCACGGCTTCGCATCGTTTGTAGCGTATATTATTGATAAAGCGATTAAAGGATAAAGGGCCGAGCGCCAAGGGCCAAGGGCCGAGGGAAAGGTGTGCCTTCGGCACATATAAACGGGACGCCCGTTACGCCGTCCCCTGCAATAAAACGGCGGGACCAAGGCCCCGCCCTACGCTCGCCGAACAGCTCGGCGAGTAAAATATGGAATATACGAACGGCGCGTCGAAGGTACGGCTTATGCCCAGACCCTTTTGTCCTTCGGACATTTCCCCTATTAGGGGAATCTCGTCGCGCCCTACGACACTAAAAAAACGACCCCGAAGGGTCGTTTTTTCTATCCTATCCAAGCGCCAGAGTCGGCAAATAAGTACCAAATGCCACCAAGATATTGCCAGCCAGTTAGCATTACGCCACCTTCGTTCATATAGTACCAGGTGCTTCCATCAAGAACCCAACCTGTTGCCATATTGCCACCTGCGTGGAAGTAATACCATGTGCCACCAATATTCTGCCAGCCGGTTACCATGTTGCCACCACCTGCGAAGTAGTACCAAGTACCACCAAGGTTAAGCCAACCTGTAACCATATTTCCACCGTCGGCAAAGTAGTACCAAGTGTTGCCAACAAGTTGCCAACCTGTTACCATATTACCACCGTCGGCAAAGAAATACCAGAAGTTGCCTATATATTGCCAACCGGTTACCATATTGCCACCATCAGCCAAGAAGTACCAAGTGTTGCCAAGAAGCAACCAACCTGTTTGCATTATGCCCTCGGTATTAA
>JAFOFE010000036.1 GCA_017387475.1 Clostridia bacterium
AGGGAAGCGATGATGGCCTTGATGTCCTCAACAGACTTGCCCTGTGCGTTAGCCAGCAGTGCGATGTCTTCCTCGGTGGTGGGAACGAACTCGTGGAGAGGCGGATCCAGGAAGCGGATGCACGATATGGTAAAACCCGGCGCTGTTGTAATTGATGTTGGTATAAACCGACTTGAAAACGGAAAGCTTTGTGGCGATGTAAACTTTGCCGAAGTTGAACCCGTTGCTTCTTATATTACCCCCGTTCCCGGTGGCGTTGGTCCAATGACAATAGCAACCCTTATGAAGAACACATTAACAGCTGCTAAAAAGCAGAACAAAATTTAGTTGTTAAAAATAAATTCATAAATACTGTATAATAAAATTCACAACATCTGTGTACAATTACAGTGTAGAACCAAATGTCAGGAGGACATTTAATGCAAGAATTTAATAATTTCGGCAACACCCCAAATGCCGAAGAAAACGTTACCCCTGAAACTACCGAGCAGGTAACAGAAAATAAAGAACCTGTGGCAGAACCGATAAACGATGTTAATACCGAACCCGAAAATAAAGGTAACTTTGTTGTAAATAATGGTTGGCCATATCAAAACACACAAAATTACTCAGGTCAGTATCAACAGAATTATAATTCTAATTACACACCTAATTATAACGCCTACTATGCACCACAAAAACCTGTGCAACCAAAACAAAAAAAGCAGTCAAGCTTTTCGTTTTTAACCGTTGTGGTTTCGGTTGTTTTAGCAGCTGTTGTAGGTCTTGGTGGTGGTATTGTTGGCACATTGGCAGTTTATAAAGCTAACGCCAACAGTGGAACATCAAACGAACAGTCGGGCAGCTACAATTCAAACGATATTACCATTAATGCCGAAAATATTGATGCAACCATAGGCGAAGCTATTGCCGAAAAGGTTACACCAAGCGTTGTAGGCATTCGCACTACCGTTTCGGTTACAAACTTCTTTGGTGGCACACAAGAAGCATCGGGCGAAGGTTCGGGCGTTATATATACTGCCGACGGATATATTATTACCAACTACCACGTAATTGGCGATGCTATAGATTACGGCAAGTCGTCCGAAATTGAAGTATTTTTAAGTGGAAATACCGAAAAAGGATATCCTGCTGCTGTTGTAGGCTATAACATTTCAAACGACTTGGCTGTTATTAAAATTAATGCAACCAACTTAAAAGCTATCGAATGGGCTAATTCCGACGAAGTAAAGGTAGGTCAACAGGTTATGGCAATCGGTAACCCGGGTGGTCTTGAATTTATGGGTTCTGCAACTTGGGGCATTGTAAGTGGACTAAACCGTATAGTTTCTTCAGGTTCAGACGGCTCTACTACACAGCTTATCCAAACCGATGCTGCTATAAACCCAGGCAATTCGGGTGGTGCGCTTGTTAATATTGAAGGAAAGCTTGTTGGCATCAACTCAAGCAAGCTTGTAAGTGAAAGCGTAGAAGGTATGGGCTTTGCAATTCCTTCAAACACCGTTAAAGATATTTGCGATAAAATTATTGCAAAAGAAAACAACCCCGACCCATATATAGGCATTACTATTAGCACTCGTTACGACCCCGATACCCTTAAAAATTGGAACTATCCTGTTGGCGCAGTAGTTTACAGCGTAGATATCGATAGTCCTGCTGCCGATGCAGGTATTCAAAAGGGCGATATCATTACCAAATTTGCAGGTAAAGAAATTACCCATTATAATCTTTTAGGCGACTATTTATCAGAATGTAAACCGGGCGATCAGGTAACAATGCAAATCTATCGTTCAGGCAGATATATTGATGGCACAATTACCATCGGTTCGAATAACTCGCAATAATATAAAAACACCGACCTATTGGTCGGTGTTTCTTTGTTCATCAAGGGTTAAATAGAAACTGTTTAAAAATTCTTTGCAGAAAATATTTGCTTCTTCAAGATTTAAACTGTCAATAGCAGTCTTTGTAGATTTTTCAGCCTCTTTAAATTCCATATTGCCCATCTTAATTTCTTCAATGCACTTAATTAGCGCCGAAATTTTGTCGGCAGCCTTTATAAGCATTGAGGCTTGTTCGTCGGGCTTAAAGTAACCACTAAAATCATCCCTTAAATCTTCGGGTAACATATAAACAAGCTGTTGTTCTGCCATTGCTTCAATTTCTTTATATGCTGCCTTAATTTCGGGGTTATAGTATTTAATTGGGGTAGGCATATCTCCTGTAATAATTTCGGAAGTATCGTGGAACATAGCCGAAACAGCAATACTATCGGCATTATAATTTTTGCCAAGTCTTTTATTACCAATAAGCGCTAATGCATGGGCAATAAAAGCTACTTCCAATGTGTGCTCGCTTAAATTTTCGGGCCTTGTGTTTCTCATAAGACCCCAACGGTTAATATTCTTCATACGCGAAAGCATAGCGTAAAAATGACTCATATTTGTACCTCTAATACCTATTTTCTTTGTATTGATAATTATACCACGAAGTGTTATAATATCAATATATTTTTTAAGGAGTATAAAGAATTGTCTTTTACCACATCTAACAAACTAACTAAAACAAACAGTAGTGGCGCCTTAAAGGTTTTCTTAATGGCGCTTGCTTGTGCTGCTTGTTTTTTTGTTCCCTATATAATAATGGATGAAGGGTATTTCTTCTTCTTTGGCGATTTTAATGTGCAGCAAATACCCTTCTATCAGCTCTGCCACCAAGCTATAAAAAGTGGCGAAATCGGTTGGAACTTTACCACCGACCTTGGTGTAAACTTCATTGGCTCCTACACCTTCTATACAATTACAAGTCCGTTCTTTTGGCTAACCATTCCTTTCCCAAATTCTTGGGTGCCATATTTTATGGGGCCACTTCTAATGCTAAAGTTTGCATTAAGTGCCGCTTCTGCGTTTGTCTACATTCGCCGTTTTACCCACAAAACCGAAACTGCTCAACTTGGCGCTTTGTTATACGCCTTTTCAGGCTTTTCGGTATACAACATATTCTTTAACCACTTCCACGAAGCAATTGTGTTTTTCCCACTGCTTCTTCTAGCCTTCGAACTTCTTATGACCGAAAACAAAAGGGGAGTTTTCGCACTAGCAATTGCGCTTTGCGCTGCTGTTAACTACTTCTTCTTTGTTGGAATGTTGGTTTTCGGTTTAATCTATTTTGTTATCAGGCTTTCATCTCGCGCAATAAAGCCTGCACCCCGTCAAATTTTCGCACTGTTTTTCGAACTAATAATTGGTATATTAATTGCATTTGCAGTGCTGTGGCCATCCTTCCTTGCAATTGCAGGCAATTCCCGTGTTAGCGATATTAACCTTGGTTGGAATTCCATTCTTTACGGAAAAGAAAGTATATACGCAAATATTATAGGCATTTTCTTCTTTCCACCCGACCTTCCTGCACGTCCTGTTATGTTCCCGCAAGCAGATGTCAAGTGGTCTTCTCTTGGTGCTTGGATGCCGCTTTTTAGTATGGTTGGCGTATTCGCATATTGTTCACACAAAAAAGGAAATTGGCTTAAACGCATAATAATAACCAGCGCTGTTATGGCGCTTGTGCCCATTTTAAACTCTGCGTTTTATATGTTCAATTCTGCCTATTATGTACGTTGGTTTTATATGCCAATTCTTATGATGGCGCTTGCAACTGCAATGGCCATCGAAGACACAGAAATAGATTTCGATAAAGCCTTTAAATACGTGTTCAGAATAACCTTAATCTTTACATTGGTTATAGGCTTCTTCCCACAAACTACCGACGACAAATTAATTATAGGACTTTTCACAGAACCCGAAAAAAGTCTGTATGTTGTTCGTTTTTGGGTAACCTGCCTTATTGCAATAGCTGGGCTTATAACCCTTAAAATGCTGCTTAAAATAAGACAAGAAAATATTAACCTTTTTATTAAAAGGGGAATAATATTTGTGCTTATTTTCACGGTTGGCTATGCTAACTTTTTTATGGCAAGTGGAAAATCACATTCTTATAAAAGCGAGTTCCTTATAGATAATATGTTACAAGGCGAGCTTAAACTTGAAGGCGATGCCGATACATTTAGATTAGATATGTATTCTTGTATGGATAATGCTGCAATGTTCCTAGACTATTGCTGCATTAATGCATTCCATTCTATAGTTCCAACTTCGGTTACAGAGTTTTATGAATTCATTGGCGAACAACGTGGTGTTGCCAGCCGACCCACAACCACCCCATATTCAATTCGTTCGCTTTTATCGGTTAAGTATCTTATAAACCAACACGGTAAAGATAAGTTCACAAACGAACAAGGCAGAACTGAAATGCCGGGGTTCGAGCTTGTCGATGTTCAAAACGGTTTCGATGTTTATAAGAACAACAATTTCGTGGGCTATGGTTTTTCTTACGACTATTATATGGATGCCAAGTACTGCGAAAATTTAAGTGGCTCTTCTCGTGCCGACCATATGTTAACTGCAATTTTACTAGATGCAGCGCAAATAGAAAAATACGGTTATATGTTCAAAAGTATTTACGATTATAATAAAGAAGGTGGCGCCGCACCTACTACCTACGCTGCAATATCGGCAGCTGCAGAAAAGTTAAATGCTACATCTGCAACAGAATTTGAAATTGGTAAAAACAGCTTTTCTGCAACAGTGCAAAGAGCAAAAGAAACACTCGTATTTTTCTCTATCCCTTACGATAGTGGTTGGAGCGCAACGGTTAACGGCAAACCCGTTACTATCGAAAAGGTTAACGTAGGCTTTATGGCTGTCCCCGTTAGCGAAGGCGAATCTAAAATAGTGTTCACCTATAAAACACCGGGTATTAACCTTGGTATTATCGTTTCGGTTTCGGCATTAGCGTTGTTTGTGGTTTATCTTGCAGCTGCATACATCTTTAACAAAAAGCATCCAATAAAGGTTACTTATCCCGAAGGCGAAGAATTAATAAGCACCTTCGAAAGATACGAAACCGAAGAAATGCTAAAAGAATTGCCTAGCGAAATAGAAATATCTGAAGAATAAAAAAACAGACAGGAAATTTCCTGTCTGTTTTAATTTTATAATACTAAACCTGCCAAAGAACCAAAAACAATACCTGTAACCAAAAGGGTAAGTGTAATAATTAGGTTATTTTTAAGCTTTCTGTTAACCCTGAATAAAACCAAAAGACCAACACCGCCGTTTGTAAGCAGCCCACAAAGAAGTGGCGAAATACCAAGCGCCGAATCAACATAAAGCTGTGTTAGGGTAATTGATACAGCACAGTTAGGTATAAGACCAACAATTCCGGCTACAATTTGGCTTATAACAGGGAAGTTAAGAATAGAAGTAAGGGCGTCGGTTGGGGTAACTTCAACGGCAAAATGTAATAGTGCCGAAACAAAATAAATAATTACTAAAAGCCTTAAGGTGTGTTTTAGTGCCGAAACCCAAATACCGTCTTTACAAGAACATTTTTCCATTTCGCAAAATTCGTGAATGTGTTCTTCTTCGGTTTTGCCGATTTTCTTTAACACAAGGTCTACTATAAAACCAACGGTACATCCTGCCACCAATTTTAAGGCTAAAATGGATATTATAGTTGTTAGCGAAATGCCTGCGCCAAGCATAACCGGAAGCATTTCGTCGCTGGTTGCAAGTAAAACGGCAAGCAGTGTTCCTACAGTTACGGTTCCGGTTGCGTACATTCCTGCAACTGCTCCCGAAAAACCACATTGTGGTAAAAGACCAAGTATAGAAGCCCAAAGTGGACCGAATCGTTTTGAATTTTTAAGTGTGTTTTCAAGCTTTTCGCTTCCACTATGTTCAAGCCATTCCATTAAAAGATAGGCTAGAAATATAATAGGGGACATCTTAAGCGTTTCAATAAGTGGATGCTCAAGCGAATGTAAAAGTGTGTCTAAAAGTTCCATTAAGTTCTCCAAGAATTAGTTTGAGTTTGCTTCATAAAGCATTTTTTCTACTTTAGATTTAAAAGCAGCATTATCGGAAGATTTTAAAAGTGGGTCGGTATCTATTAGTTCTCTTGCCTGCATACCTGCACTTCGAAGTATAGCAAGGTCGCTTTCAAGGTTAGCAATATGCAGTTCGGGCAAACCGTGCTGCCTGTTACCAAGAAAGTCGCCGGGTCCACGAAGCGCTAAATCTTTATCGGCAATTTCAAAACCGTCCATTGTATCGCACATGGTTTTAAGTCTTCCGTCCCTTGCCGATTTAGAATCAGATATTAAAATACAGCTCGACTTATACCCACCACGGCCAATACGACCACGAAGCTGATGAAGTTGCGAAAGTCCAAAACGCTCGGCATTTTCAATAACCATAATGGCAGCGTTAGGTACGTCCACACCAACTTCAACAACGGTTGTGGCAATAAGTAGGTTAATATCTCCACTCGAAAAACTGCGCATAACGGCATCTTTTTCTTTCGGCTTCATCTTGCCGTGTAAAAGACCTAAATTATAGCCTTCAAAATCGCCGTCTTTAAGTAGTGCAAAATAATTTTCTGCCGAAACAAGATTACTTTCTTCTTCACCATCTTCAACAAGTGGGCAAACAATATAACCCTGTCTGCCTTCTTCGATATGCTTTTTAATAAAATTATAAATGCGTGTACGGAAGGTGGTGTCTACGCAATATGTGTCAATTGGTTGGCGTCCTTTAGGATATTCATCAATTATAGAAATATCAAGGTCGCCGTGCATAATAAGGGCAAGTGTGCGTGGGATAGGTGTTGCCGACATAACTAAAATATGTGGCGCATTGCCCTTGTCTTTAAGCGCAGCACGCTGTTTAACGCCAAAACGGTGCTGTTCATCGGTTATAACAAGACCAAGATTTTTAAAGTATACATTATCGGTTAAAATAGCGTGAGTGCCAATAACTATATCAATTTCGCCACTTTCAAGCCTTGCTTTAAGCTCGTCTTTTTTCTTTTTGGTAAGGCTACCTGTAAGTAAAGCAACATTAATATTAGCACCTTCAAGCGTTTTTACAAAGGTTTTAAAGTGTTGTTCGGCAAGAATTTCGGTAGGCGCCATTAGCGCTGCTTGGTAACCGTTTTTAACGGCCGTAAAACAACACGACATAGCAACAGCTGTTTTGCCACTTCCAACATCTCCCTGAACAAGTCTGTTCATCGGTCTGTTCGAAGACATATCTACAACAGCTTCTTTAATACATCTTTTTTGCGCCGATGTCATTTCAAAGGGTAGCAACTTTTGGAATTCGGCAGAAAAATCGTTCTTCATAACCGAAGGCGTTTTACCCCTGTTAACATTTTTTATAAGCAGCAGGCCTGCTTGCAACATAAACAGTTCTTCAAAAACAAGCCTTCTTTTAGCTTCTTTAAGTGCATTTGCATTTTCGGGGAAGTGGATATTGCGAACAGCAAATTCTCTGCTGCAAAGATTGTTTTTTTCTATAATGTTTTTTGGCAAGAAATCATCTATTTTAGTAGTGGTCAACGCCATTTTAACGGCCTTTTCAATTGCCGAACTTGTAAGCTTATATGTTGTGGGGTAAATAGGTCTAATAATATCGAAGCCTACAGGACGAATTTGCGGCGAAGACATTTCAAAATAAAAAGAGTCGGTACTAAGTTTGCCGTAAAGTAAAATTTCACTACCCACCTTAATTGTTTGGGCAGCATATTTATTGTTAAAAATGGTAACCGACATAATGGCGCTATCATCTTTAACCTTAAACTTATAAAGCACCATGTTTTTTCTAATATAGTTTTCTTTTACTTCACTTATAACTTCGGCTTTAATGCAAACATCGCCAAGACCGCGAGCGTCCTTAATTGGTGTAATAACGCTCCAGTCTTCATATTGACGGGGATAAAAACGCAAAAGGGCGCCGACTGTGTCGATGCCCAGTTTGCTAAATAATTCTGCTCGTTTTTCTCCAACGCCTTTTAAATATCTTATATTGTCGGTTTCGGTAGCCATACAAGGCACCTCCGTCAAGAAAAAATATTATTCAACAGAAATAATGAAGTAATAAACAGGTTGACCACCGTTAACCATAGTGATTTCAACCTTGTTGCCGAACTTTTCGGTAAGAATTGCACCGAAAGCTTCTGCTTGCTCTTCGGTTACATCTTCACCGTAAAATACGGTCATAAATTCAGAACCACCCTTAATAAGTTGTTTTGTAAGCTTTACAAGACAAGCTTCAAGGTCGGTTTCGGTAAATACAATTTTACCGTTATCAAGGGCTAAAAGGTCGCCTCTTGTAATTTTTTTGCCATCAAATTCGCTATCTCTTGCAGCAAATGTAATTTGACCGGTAGAAACGTTTGCAATGGCATTGCCCATATTAATAGCGTTGTCATTGTCAGATGCATCGGGGTCATAATTAAGCATTGCTGTTACACCCTGTGGAATAGTTCTTGTGTGAATAACAATAACATTACGGGTAGCAAGGGGAATAGCCTGCTCTGCTGCCATAATAATATTTTTGTTGTTGGGGAACACAAAAACAGTTTCGGCAGGGGTAGATTCAATAGCACGTAAAATATCGTCGGTAGAGGGGTTCATTGTTTGGCCACCACTAACAACAACGTCTGCGCCAAGGTCGGTAAATAAAGCTTTAAGACCTTCGCCTGCAGCAACCGATACAAAACCAACGGGCTTTTCAGGGGCAACCGACTTAATTTTTTCGGTGCGTTCTGCATTTTCTGCAGGAGCCTTCGATCTGGTTTCGGAATCGTGCTTTGCACGTTCGTGCTGATCGCACATATTTTCAATCTTAAGTTTTACAAGCGCACCAAAGGTAAGTGCCTTTTCAATAGCGTTACCGGGATGGTCGGTGTGAACGTGTACCTTAATAATTTCTTCATCGTCAACAACCACTACGCAGTCGCCAATAGATTCAAGATAGCTACGAAGCTCGCTTGGGTCTTTTGCGCAATCTTCTGCACGGTTAACAATGAATTCGGTGCAGTAGGGGAAGTTAATATCGAAATCTTCAAGTTCGCCTGCAGCGTTTCTTGAAGTAGATTCAGCCTTTTCTTCGGTTTCAGCCGGCATAGAAGAAGATTCAATCATCTTGCCGTACTTGAATACAGAATACATGCCTTCAAGTATTACAACAAAGCCTTGACCACCTGCGTCTACAACGCCTGCCTTCTTAAGAACAGGAAGCATATCGGGGGTTTTAGCAAGTGCATCTTTAGCACCGTCCATAGCAGCTTCAAATACTTCTAAAGCATCTTTGCCTTCGTTTACTGCAGCTTCTGCAAATTCAGAAGCAACACGAGCAACGGTAAGAATAGTACCTTCGGTAGGCTTCATAACTGCCTTATATGCAGCTTCAACACCTGCCTTAAAAGCAGCTGCAAGGTTTTCGGGTGTAATTTCTTCAGCACCTGCAAAGCCTTTAGAAAAGCCACGGAATAAAAGGGAGGTAATAACGCCAGAGTTTCCTCTAGCACCACGAAGAAGTGCAGAAGCAGCAACCTTTGCAACTTCGCCAACGGTTTTGCCTTCAACCCTTGCAAGTTCTCTTGCAGCGTTGCCAATACTCATAGACATATTAGTACCGGTATCACCATCGGGTACAGGGAAGACATTTAAATCATCTACGGCATTTTTCTGGTTTGCAATATTATTAGCCGCAGAAATAATAGCATCACGCAGTATATTTCCGTTAAACATAGTACACTCCTTATTCCTTAATGCCGTCAACCTTAACGGTTACTTTGTTAACCTTAATTCCGGTTGCTTCGGTAACGGTGTATTGCACCTTATTAACAATGCTTTGTGCAATAGCGTTTATATTTATTCCGTAAGAAACAATAATATGAAGCTCAATATTAATGTTATCGGCATCGCCCTTAATAACAATACCACGCTTAACGTCGGGAGTTTTAGCAAAAAGACCTAAAACTTTCTGTACGCTGTTGCCTGGAGCCATACCTACAACGCCGAAGCAGGATGTAACGGTTTGACCGATGAGCTTTTGAAGGTATTCTTCAGAAATATGAATCTTACCTAGTCGGGTTTCATAAGCGATCATTATAAAATCCTCCGTAAATTATTTTTTTACAATATATTTATCTATTGAAATGAAGATGTCGCTATATGAAGGCGAATATACATCTTCAATATCTTTAGAATAAAATACCAACGAATTCTTGTAAACAAGTGGAATTATTGGCATAGAAGACTGAAGTGCAGAAGCTACATCTATAATGGTGTTTTTACCACTGTAAAAACCGTTTACAACCGAAACGTAAGAAGTTTCATTGTCAAAATACTGTGTGCTTATGCTTCCGTCTTCGTTGTAATATATTGGGGGCGAAACCATGCCGTAAGCAGCACTGCCACCATTTATAACGAGCGAACGCATATCCATATTCGGCAGAAGCTTAACCTCGCCTAAATAAAGTTGGAAATGTCCGTTTTGCAGCGCCGAAAAATATTCATTTATACCAAGCGCATTAACCGTTATTTTAATTCCAACGTTTGCAAGTTGTTCTGCAATAAGGTTAGCAGCCGAAACTTTCGAAGGGCTATCCTTGTTTACAAGCAATGTGAATTCAAGAATCTTACCGTTATCATTTTCATAATAACGATCCGTATTCAATTCATTATAACCTATATTCGCTAAATTCTCAATAGATATTTTTTCATCGGTTAAAGGATTAATGCTTTGATAGTCGGATACAACCTTAAATGAAGGGTGGAAAAAGCCGGTTGCAGCCGTAGCATTTGCGTAAAATGCCTTTGTAGCAATATCTTTTCTTGAAAGTGCTGCCGAAATTGCAAATCTTACAGCGTCAGATTTTAATGGGGAATAATTATGGTTAATTCCAATATAAACCAAATTAGTTTGGTTTACAGATACCTTTTTACTGCTCATTCTAATAATGGTATCGTCGGTCATTTCAGCAAAATAGATGTCGGTTGCGCCAATTTCAACGTAATGTTCCATAGATTCGCTGTCGGGTGCGTTGATAAGTGAAATTTCGGTAATGTTATTATCGGCAGAATAATGACCTTCATTTTTAAGAAGCTTCGCATTTTTTTCGTCGAAAACATATCTTCCACTTCCAATTGGTGGAAGTTCAACATTGTCTTCGTTTTTAAGTGTGTCCGACCCAGCCTTAATTATGGGGAAGGTAAGTAGCTTTTCAAAATATGGGTCGGTGCAGTTAAGCGTAAAGGCAATGTGTGAAGTGTCTACGGCAACCACCGAAGAAATTTCGTAAAGACTACCTTTAAAGCGTTCACTTTGAAGTGCCAAATTGTAAGAATAAACTACGTCATCTGCCGTAACGGTAGAACCATCTGTAAACTTTGCGTTTCTAAGGGTTATGGTGCAAACGTTATCTACCGTTTCTAAAGATGTGGCAAGCACATAGATCGTTTCAAATTCGTTATCATATTTAAAGAGCGAGTCAAATAAAAGCAGACCCAGCTCGGCATTAAGCTTACTTATTGTTTTGTATGGGTTTAAGGTGTCATTAGCGCAATATAAAAGCTGCAGCTCGTAACTTTCCTTTGTTTCGGTAACATTTTGTGGCTTTTGTGGTGTTTCGGTATTGTCGGTTTTGCCACAACCTGTAAGAACAACCATAAGCAAAACAAGCATTAAAGCAATTGTTCTTTTAAGCATTAAATTACTCCGTATTAAAATTTTACTGTTTTAACCCAAAGCGCTTTGGATGTTTTAGGGTCGACTTCAAAAAGCAAACCTTCAATAGCCACTTCGCCTTCGGCAAAAACAAAACGTCCTTTTTCGCCGTTTTTAAAGCGTTCAATTATAATTTCGGGTTCAACACCCAAAACACTATAAACAGGACCACTCATACCAAGGTCGGTAATATATGCCGTGCCGTTTTTAAGCACGGTAGCATCGTTGGTTTGAACGTGGGTGTGTGTGCCCATAACGGCAGAAACACGTCCGTCAAGATAAAAACCAAGCGCCTTTTTTTCACTTGTAGCTTCTGCGTGAAAATCTACAAGAATAATGTTTGCACCGTCCTCGTTTGCTTTTTCAATTAGCTTGTCTGCGCAAGTAAAAGGGTTTTCGGCTTCGTGCATATCAAGGTAAACTTGACCAAGCAGATTTATAACAGCAACCTTTGCATATCCCATATCTACAAGACAATACCCCGAACCATATTCGGCAGAAGGTAAGTTGTGTGGGCGCAAAAGCCTTTCGTTTTCATCAAGCAAAGGGCGAAAATCTTTTCGGTGAAGCGTGTGGTTACCCCCACTAATAACGTCTGCGCCTGCATTTAAAATATCTTCAGAACTCTGTTTTGAAATTCCGTTAGAACCGGCAGAATTTTCTCCGTTAATAAGGGTAAAATCTACACCGTTTTCTTTTTTGAATTTAGGTAAAGCAGAAAGAAGCTTTTTTGTAGCCTGCTCGCCGCAAACGTCGCCTATTGCTAGTATTCGCAAAATTTCACCGCCTAATAGCATATATATATTTAATATACTATATATTCTTTCATTTTTCAAGTGTCGGCTTTAACAAATATCACTAAAACGGCATAAAATATTTTAGATATCGGCCGTATTTAGTGTTTAAAAATGCATAAGATGGGTCAAAATATTAACAGAATATTTTCAAGGTGTGAAAAGAAATGAGTGTTAAACGAGGAGACATATATTATGCAGATTTAAGTCCGGTTATCGGCTCCGAACAAGGTGGAGTCCGTCCCGTACTTATAATACAAAATGATATAGGAAACAAATATAGTCCAACCGTAATTGCGGCGGCAATAACAAGTCAAAAAGACAAAACCAAGCTACCCACACATATACAGGTAAACGCTTCGGGGTGTGGTCTTGCAAAAGATTCAATTGTTTTGCTGGAACAGGTAAGAACCATCGATAAACAGCGTCTAAAAGAAAAAATGGGCGCACTTGATACCGTGTCAATGGATAGGGTAAATAAAGCTTTGACCGTAAGTTTCGGACTGTCATAAACTAAAAAAACGACCTTTTTTAAGGTCGTTTTTTTAGTTTAAAATAGCAACACCAAGGTTTAAATAGGTCGCAAAAATAAGCCAAATAATATACGGCACCAAAAGCCAAAATGCCGCCTTGCTAATGCCCAAAAATTTAATGGCAGTTATTATAACAAGCGCCAAAAGAACAACAATTACAACAAGAGCAACATAATAGGCTTCAAACTTAAAGAAAATAATTGGCCAAACAAAATTTACGGCTAACTGTAAAGCGTAAAAAACAAGTGCTTCGCTACCTTTTGAACCCCTTTTTTCTTCGTAAATAATGTAAGAAGCAATACCCATTAGCGCATATAAAATTATCCAAACAATAGGGAAGACAATGCCTGGTGGGGAAAGGGGTGGTTTAGTGTAATTTCCGTAAATTTCGCCAATATCTCCCACCAAAAGCGAAGAAGAAAAACCAATTATTTCGGGAATTAGAATTGCAATTATCAGCCGTTTCAAATTTATGGGTTTCATACCATCACCTCTAAACAATTATATGTAAAAAATATTACCGTTATACCCCGAAAAATTTACTGAAAATTCATTGATTTAAATAAAAATATATAGTATAATGTTAAATGTATATTTATGTCGTAAGGAAGAGAATATGAACTCAACAGAATTTATAACTTTAAGAAAAAGTGTAATAGAAAAAGAATTTTCTAATATGAACAATATGCAGCTTCGCGCTGTAACAACTGCTAAAGGCCCCGTTCTTGTACTTGCAGGTGCAGGAAGCGGAAAAACCACCGTGCTTGTAAACAGAATTGCTTACCTTATTAAGTACGGTAATGCTTATAATTCCGATTTTGTGCCTTCTTTTTTCGAAGAAGATGTTGCAGTTGCTAATGATTATATAGATGGCAAAACCGACCTGCCAAGTTTTTGGAATATGGCAGTAGAGCCGGCAAAGCCTTGGGAAATTCTTGCAATAACCTTTACCAACAAAGCTGCAGGCGAGCTTAAAGAGCGTATTGCTGCAAAGCTTGGCAGCGAAGATTCGGGCGTTGTAGCAGGAACCTTCCATTCGGTTTGTGGTCGCATACTTCGCCGTTTTGGCGAAAATATCGGTTATTCAAAAAACTTCACAATTTACGATACCGATGACCAAAAAAGACTTATTAAAGACCTTATTAAACAAAACGGCTTCGACGATAAAATTGTTCCGGTTAAAACCGTTATGAATGCCATTTCTTCGGCTAAAGATAAACTTATTTCCCCCGAAGATTATGCAAACAGCATTGGAAGTGATATCAGGGAAAGAATGATTTCTAAACTTTATACCCAGTATGAAGACCGTCTTCTTTCGTCCGATGCAATGGATTTCGACGGTATGATTTCAAACACAGTAAAGCTGTTTAAAGAAAACCCCGATGTTTTGTCTTATTATGCAAATAAGTTTAAATACATAATGGTAGACGAATATCAAGATACCAACCACGCGCAATATAAACTTGTAAAAATGCTTGCAAGCGAACACAGAAATATTTGTGTTGTGGGCGATGACGACCAAAGTATTTATCGTTTCCGTGGTGCTACCATTGAAAATATTTTAAATTTCGAAATAAAATATCCCGACGCAGTTGTTATAAAACTTGAACAAAACTATCGTTCAACAGGTAACATCTTAAATGCTGCGAACGAAGTTATTTCCCACAACGTTGGCAGAAAGGGTAAAAACCTTTGGACCGACAGGGGAGATGGCGAAAAAATTACCCTTCATACTGCGCTCGATGAAAACGACGAAGCTCGTTATGTTACCGAAAAAATTCTTGAAAACGTTAAGGCTGGCGCAAAATTTGCCGACCACGCTGTTTTATACCGTACAAATGCGCAGTCAAACGCAGTGGAAAATGTTTTCGCTAGAAGTGGTATCGTTTATAGGGTTATCGGAGGACATCGCTTCTTCGACAGAAAAGAAATTCGTGATGTTTTAGCATATTTAAGACTTATTGATAACAATAATGACGATATTAGACTAAAAAGAATTATCAACGAACCTAAAAGGGGTATTGGCGATACAACAATTGCAAACGCACAGGAAATAGCCTCTGCGCTTGGCACTTCGCTTTTTGAAGTGCTTAAAAATGCGGCAGAATACCCTGTGCTTTCAAGAGCAAAAGTAAAAATTGAAGCTTTCTGCGCAATGATAGAAGAACTAACCACCTTGGCAGAAAGCCTTTCAATACACGAACTTTTTGAACTTATGCTTGCAAAAACAGGCTATCTTAATGCCCTTATCGCCGAAGGACGTGAAGGACAAGACAGAGCCGAAAACGTTAAGGAATTAGCGTCGGGTATTATTCAGTATCAAAACGAAAACGAAGATGCAACACTTTCGGGCTATTTAGAAGAAATTGCCCTTGTCAGCGATATAGATTCTTACGAAGCAGGCGACGATGCAGTGGTATTAATGACCGTTCATTCTGCAAAGGGACTGGAATTTGGCAACGTATTCTTGGTTGGTATGGAACAGGGCCTTTTCCCATCAAATCAGTGTATCTTTGGTGGCAGGGAAGAAGTAGAAGAAGAAAGACGTCTTGCTTATGTTGCAATTACAAGAGCAAAGCAAAAACTTTATGTTACCAATGCTGCTACCCGTATGCTTTACGGTACAACATCAAGAAATCTTCGTAGCGAGTTTATAAACGATATACCACCCCACCTTTGTACCGAAACAAAGGCAGGCAGAATTTTCAGTTCTACCCCCATTCAGCCTAAAACCGACAATTTCGACTACAAAAATGTTTTCTACAAAGAACCCGAAAAGAAATCGGCACAGGCAGCGCAAACTGCAGGTTCTTATAAAACAGGTATGCGTGTAGAACATAAAGCGTTTGGCGAAGGCTTTATTACCAAAATTACCCCTATGGGTAACGATGCAATGCTTGAAATTGCCTTCGAATCTGTTGGCACCAAAAAAATTATGGCAGGCTATGCAAAACTGAAAATATTAGACTAAACTACCGTAGGAGAACAAGATGCTTCAGCTTAAAATACCTGCATCAACTGTGGTCAAAAGTACAGTTAAGGCAACACTTAAAGATAATCGCATATCTGCAGGTGTAGTAGGAACAATTCCATATTTAATCTACCTGCTTTGTGCTGTTATTGCAGGTGTGTTTGCTATGCTTTTTACACGCCAACCCGTAATATCAGGCGTTGTATTTGCTGTTTTAATGATATTCCTTTTCGCACCTTGTTTTCTTGGCGCAATACGTTGGTTTTGGCGTATGACCGATAATTGTGAAGATGCGCCAAGCGAAGTTTTTTACTATTTTTCAAGCCTGTTTCTTTACAAAAGGGCAATGAAAGGTATCTTGTTTTTAATATTCAAAATCTTTGTGGCAGTATTTGTATGTATGTTGCCTTATCTTATAGTAACGGTTATATCTAATTCGTGGATATACAAGTTTTTAGGCACCGAAATACCCTTGTGGGTTGCAGGACTCGCTGTAGTTCAATCTTTTTTAAGATTGGTGGGAATTTTGGCAGCGCTTTTTGTTGTTTCAAGATACTACCTTTTTCCTGCAGTTTTTGTAATGGACGATAATATGCTTATGTTCGAAGCAATTCATATTTCTACAATGGTATCACACCGTTCGGCATCTGCATTTATTGGTCTTATAATTTCCTATTCAGGAATGATATTACTTTCATTTTTGCTAGCACCCATATTTTTCACAGCGCCAATGTTTTTTGCAGCCTATGCAGTTCATTCAAGATATGCGCTTATAAACTACAACCAAAATTTAGACTACTTTAAAAAACAACAATACACTATTTAGGAACAGCTATGAAAAAGAAC
>JAFOFE010000037.1 GCA_017387475.1 Clostridia bacterium
GGTAAGAAATTCCCTGTGCTTGTGCAATATACTTTTCGGCATCTGCCACCTGAAGCGAAAATGCTTGAAAAGAATAAACCAACAACACGATAGCCATTATAACCGACAAGGTAGTCAGTCTTTTGCGTGGTTTTTTGGGGAACGGCAAATTAAATCTCCTTTAACTTACAAGTTTCTTTTCTAAAAAATAGAATGGAATTATAAAAATTGCAGTATATAACACCGATGGAATAAGATAAAGCATAAAATAATCGTAATTCACGGATATTGACCTGAACGCGAAAAAGATTAAATACTTTAAAAAGAAGTAAATTAGTGAAATTACTGCAGAAAGATAAACTGCAGCTTTTATATTACGGTTTAGCAAACGGCTAATTAGCAGGTTACAGGATGTGGCTGTAACTACCAAAAACAAGGTATTAAAGCAAGAACTGTCTGCCGACATACTATCCATTAAAATTCCTGCTAAAAGCGCGTAAAGCAAGGAAACCGTATTGCTTGAAAATAACGCTATTGCAATTATAATTGGCAAAACCACAACGGGTATAGCGTTACCAATTTGAAAGGTTAAAACTCCACTATATCGTAATGCAATTACTGTGCATATAAGCATAACATTTACAAAAGCGGAAATAAACCTTAAACGTTTTGTATTCATTTATTTATTCTCCGTCTGTAAGGTAATTGCCCTGACCTTCGAACTTTGTTATAACCATTACCTGCTTAAGTTCGTCGAAATTAACGGTTGGGGTTATGGTTGCAAAAAGCGAAGAAGAAATTGGGTCGCTTGCGATATTATTGATGTTACCTAAAATAAGTCCGTCGGGGAAAATTCCACTACCCGAAGTTATTACAAGGTCGCCTACTGCAACAGAACAGGTTCTTGGCAGGTTATAAAAACGGGTGTAACCATCATTCACATATTCTGTACTGCCCGAAACCACACCTGCATCGCCTGTTCTTGAATCGAACGCGCCAACAACAAGTTCGGGGTCAAGTATAGTGGTAACCTTTGAGGTGGTTATTCCAACTTCGGAAATATAGCCTACAACACCTTCATCGGTAATAACGGGGTCATAAAGACTTATACCATGGAAAGAACCAACCGAAACTGTAAAGCCGTGGAAGATGTCATCGGGGTCGGACGCTAGCACCTTTGCAGGCGCAAACTCAAAATCGGGGTTTAGGTCTTTAATATTTAAATATTTTTCGTAAAATTCGTTTTGATTAACTGCTTCTTCATACTCGGTAAGCTGTTCGCGAAGCTTATTTACCTCGTTTTGAAGTTGCTCTTTTTCATTATTTAAAACAGCTGCCGACTGAAAGTTGTTAAAGGTTGTTTCTATTGCATTTACAACCGAATTGCCAAGCTTTTGGAAGGGTGCTGCAACGGCACCTAAAATTCCTGCTTGTGGCGACATACGGCCACCAATTAGTCCTGCCACAATAGCAAGAGCTAAAACAACGGCAATAATAGCAACTGTCTTTTTAAATTGCGGGCTTCGAAGGAAGAAACGCACGCTTTTCACCTACCAAATAAATTATCTGTACTGTTTACCTCTACGGAAAACATAGTTATCGAAACGGTGGCCCGGTTCAAGTCTTTTTGCTGTACCTGCAACAACGCAGTCTATTGGGTTTTCTGCAATGGTTACGGGCATATTGGTTTCTTTTTCAATTAAAGTAGCAAGGCCACGAAGAAGTGCGCTGCCACCTGTAAGGGTAATTCCACGGTCGATAATATCTGCCGAAAGTTCGGGTGGAGTTCTTTCGAGTGTGGTTCTTACTGCATCTACTATAACAGCTACAACATCGCTCATTGCTTCACGAACTTCTTCGGAAGAAATTACGATATTTTTGGGAAGACCGTCAAGAAGGTTTCTACCCTTAATTTCAACGGTTTTTTCGCCTTCGTATGGAAGTGCAGAACCAATTTCTATTTTAATTTGTTCTGCTGTTCTTTCACCAATAAGAAGATTATACTTTTTACGGATATAGCTAATAATCGCTTCGTCAAGGTCGTCGCCTGCAGTTCTTACTGACTGTGCTGTAACAATATCGCCAAGTGAAATAACGGCAACTTCGGTAGTACCACCACCAATATCGGCAACCATACAGCCTTTAGCGTCCCACACGGGAAGACCTGCGCCTACTGCTGCTGCCATTGGTTCTTCGATAATGTCGATATCGGTAGCGCCTGCCTGCTTTAATACACCGTGTACAGCGCGACTTTCAACTTCGGTTACACCTGCAGGTACGCAGATAACAACACGAACACGTGAAATGAGTGAGCCTTTAAGTGATTCTTTAATAAAGCGCTTAAGCATTGCAGCAGTTACGTCGTAGTCGGCAATAACACCGTTCTTTAATGGGCGAACTGCAACGATAGAACCGGGTGTACGGCCTATCATTTCTTTAGCTTCTGTACCCACTGCCCTTACGGCATCGTTTCTTACATCGTATGCAACAACAGATGGTTCACGCATTATAATTCCTTTACCCTTTTGGTAAACCAAGGTATTAGATGTTCCTAAATCTATTCCTATATCCCTTGTAAATAACATATATTTTATCCTCTTTTCAGGTTATTTTCTGTAATCTATTGGAAGTGTGGCTGTAGCGTTAAGTGAAGAAGTGGCTATATTGCCCGATTCATATTCATAAAACGCTTGAACGCCTACCATTGCAGCATTATCGCCACAATATTTAAGTTCGGGGTAGTAAAGCTTTATTCCCCTTTTTTCACATTCACTTTTCATTCTTGCGCGAAGTTCGCTGTTTGCCGAAACGCCACCTGCAAGCACTAATGTTTTACGTCCATATTGCTCTAATGCTTTAAAGGTGTTTTCGACTAACATATCGCAAACACGCTGACGAAGTGTTGCTGCAAGCACAGGCACGTCTATTTCTTCGCCCTTTTGGCTTGAATTGTTAAGTAAATTAAGCACGGCAGTTTTAAGGCCCGAAAATGAAAAGTCATATTCACTACCCTCTACTTTAGGTCTTGGAAGTGGGTATTTAGCAGTATCTGCCACGGTTGCAATTTTGTCGAGATTAACGCCACCCGGATATGCAAGACCCATAGCTCTTGCAGCTTTATCGAAACATTCGCCTGCTGCATCATCACGAGTACCACCGATAACCCTAAACGATGTATAATCTTCAACATCGGTTATTATGCTGTTGCCACCCGAAACGGTAAGGCACATAAACGGGGGTTTAAGTTCTTCGTTTTCTATATAGTTTGCAGCTATATGTGAACGCAGATGGTGTACGGGAATTAGTGGTACACCAAGACTTAAAGCCAAGCCCTTTGCAAAGTTAACGCCCACAAGCAACGCGCCTATAAGGCCGGGTGCAAAAGTAACTGCTATAGCATTTATATCGTTGTAGGTTTTGCCTGCATCCAAAAGTGCTTTTTCCACCACGTCGGCAATGTTTTCACAATGCCTTCTTGATGCGACTTCCGGCACAACGCCACCGTATTTTTTATGTTCTTCAATTTGTGTGTTTATTACAGATGACAGAATTTTTCTGCCTTCTACTACCGCCGCTGCTGTTTCATCACAGGACGATTCTATGGCTAAAATAAGCATTAATTAAATTCCTTTGTTAAAATAATTGCATCTTCTGTGGGGGAAGAATAAAAATTCTTTCTTTTACCCATATAGGTAAACCCACATTTTTTGTAAAGCGTAATTGCCGGCAGGTTAGACTCTCTTACTTCAAGGCTTACAAAGGCAAGTTCTTTTTGCGCTGCAAAGTTAAGAAGTTGGTTTACAAGCGCATTACCAACGCCTTTTTTTCTTGCCGTTTTGGTTACGGCAATATTGGTAACATAGCCTTCGTCTAAAACAAGTTGAAGCCCTGCATAGCCTATAATATTGTTGTTTTCTTCGGCTACGAAAAAGATAGTGTTGTTTTGGTAAGACTCTAAAACGGCATTTTCACTCCAAGGGGATGAAAAGCATTCTTGTTCAAGTATGGCAATATATTTTTCGTCCCCCGGTTTAAAGGGTCTTATCATAAAATTCCATCCTCAATAAGTTCGTCTATGGCTTCGAAAATATTATCTCGACAGGTTCGGTAGGTATCTATATTGCCACCGAATGGGTCGGGAATACCAAGCACGAAGCATTTAAGTTTATCTATTCCTAAAGCTTCCAAGGTGTCGGCGTGGGATGCCGACATGCAAACTATTACATCTGCCCTTTCGGCATCGGAATAGGTCATTTGTTTAGATTCGTGTTTTGTTATATCAATTCCTGCTTCCAGCATAACATTAACGCTGTTTTGCGCAGCAGGCGAACCATCGGTTGCAAGCCCACGACTTATTATTTCATAACCTTTTTGTTTTTTAGATTTTAGGTAACCTTCTGCCATTGGGCTTCGGCAGGTGTTGCCTGTGCAAACGAAAACTACATTTTTCATTAACCTTTAGCCTCGTACCAAGTTTTACCGATATTAACATCGGCTGTAAGTTCAACCTTCATTTTTGCAGCGTTTTGCATTTCTTCTTTAAGAATTGCCGCTGCTAGTTCTGCGCAGGCTTCATCAGATTCAATAATAAGTTCATCGTGTACCTGAAGAATGAGCCTTGCGTTTATATTTTCGGCTTTAAGTCTTTTAAAGACATTAACCATTGCAATTTTAATAATATCTGCTGCAGTACCCTGAATTGGTGCATTTCTTGCCACCCTTTCGCCAAATGCACGAAGCATATGATTTGACGATGAAAGTTCGGGCAAATAACGACGTCTGCCAAAAATTGTTGTTACATATCCATTTTCTTTTGCCGAAGATATTGTTTTTTCCATAAAGCTTGCAACGCCTTCGAAGGTTTTTAAATAACTTTCGATATATGCTTTTGCTTCCCTATTGGAAACGCCAATATCTTTAGCAAGCGAGAAGGCGCCTATTCCGTAAACAATACCAAAGTTTACTGCTTTGGCTCTGCTACGCATTAAGGGGGTAACAAATTCGGGATGCATACCGAAAACTTCTGCTGCAGTTGAAGTGTGTATATCTGCGCCACTATTAAACGCTTCGCACATTACTTGGTCGTTTGCCATATGGGCAAGCACGCGAAGTTCAATTTGAGAATAGTCGGCATCTACAAGCGTTTTACCACTATCTGCTATAAAGAACTTTCTGAACACTCTGCCTTCTTCGGTTCTTACAGGGATATTTTGAAGATTAGGCTCGAGCGAGCTTATTCTGCCTGTTCTGGTTTCGGTTTGGTTGAAGGTGGAATGTATTCTTCCATCCTCTTCGGTTGCCGATACAAGTGAATCGCAATAGGTAGATTTTAGTTTAGCAAGACCACGATATTTTATAATTTTGCTAACTGCAGGATGCTCATTTCTAAGCTCTTCAAGCACTTCTGCATTTGTTGAATAACCACTTTTGGTTTTCTTTTTGCAAGGAAGACCAAGTTCTTCGAAAAGGGCAACACCCAACTGCTTTGGAGAATTCAGGTTAAATTCGTACCCAATTAGCGAGAAGATTTCTTTTTCAAGTTCTGCTATTTGCTTAGCAAGTGCTTCGCCGTGAAGAATTAAAGCCTGTTTATCGAGCGCAATTCCTGCCATTTCCATATCGCCAAGAACAGCTGCAAGTGGTAATTCTATTTCGTAAAACAGTTTGTCTTGCCCTGTTTCTTTAAGCTCTTTTTCCAAGGCCTTGGCAACTTCGCCGTTAATTGCTGCAAGACGTATTGCTTCGTCTTGACTGTTAATTTCGGCAACTGCAGAATACTCTGCCGAAAGGCGCTCTAAATCGTAAGAGCTTGCCGAGGGGTTGCATACATAACCTGCAAGCATTGTATCGAACACAACGTTTTTAGGTGTTACTCCGTTTTGCACGACTTCTTTATAGATATTTTTATAATCGAACAATACCTTTTCGATATTTTCGTTTGCAAGAAGGTCAAGACCTTCGTTTTTTTCGGCAAATGCCGAAAGACCGTTTGCCGAAACACCGAAGCCACCGTATTCCATTACCATTGAAACTTTTTTAGGTTCGGTTTTAATAAGCTCTTCAAGGGAAGCTTCCTTAATTTCGGTTTGTGTGGTGTTTTCTTGAACCTTGGTTGCTACGGGTGAAATTCCCATTTTTTCCATAAGCTTGAAAAACTCAAGCGAAGTCATTATACGGGCAACTTCGTTTTGGTTAATAGGCTTGTCTTTATAAGCGTTGATATCGAGATTTATTGGTGCTTCTTTGCTAATTGTGCCTAGCCAACGGGAAAAGAATGCCGATTCCTTTCCTGCTTCGAGTTTTGCTTTAACGCCTGCTTTAATATCTAATTCTTCAAGATGTTCGTAGATGTAATCGATACTGCCGAAACGGGAAATTAGGTCGGTAGCAGTTTTTTCGCCAACGCCTGCAACACCCGGAATATTATCGGACGAGTCGCCCATTAAAGCTTTAAGCTCTATCATACCCTTTGGGGTTAAGCCATATTTTTCGAAAAGTGCTTTTTCGCCGAAATGTATAACTTCGGGTGCGCCTGCTCTTGTAGCAGAAAGGGCAACCGTTACATAGGGGCTTATAAGCTGTAACGAGTCTTTATCGCCTGTTGCAATTACACATTCGTTACCCGAATTTTCGCAAACGCCGGCAAGGGTACCAAGAATATCGTCTGCTTCGAAGCCGGGACATTCAATAACGGTATAGCCCATTGCTGTAAGCCACTCTTTTAAGGGGGCGAACTGTTCTAGCAGTTCTTCGGGGGTGGCATGGCGACCTGCTTTATATTCTGCATATTTTTCATGGCGAAATGTTGGCTTTTTAACGTCGAAGGCAACAGCAATGCCGTCGGGATTATGAAGTTCTTTTAAACGGTTTAAAATGTTAATAAAACCGTAAACGGCATTGGTATATTTTCCGTCTTTGGTGGTAAGCAAACGAATACCGTAAAAAGCGCGGTTTATTATACTGTTTCCGTCGATTGCAAGCAGTTTCACAGAGCATATTCTCCCAAAATAATAATATATAGTTTATTATAACAAAATATTATATATTTGTCATCATATTTTTAAGATTTGACAAGAAAAATTTTTTAATATATAATTACCCTGTTATGAAGATTGGAAACGTTGATATTAAAGGCTATGCTTCATTAGCTCCTATGGCAGGCGTTGCCGACCGAGCTATGAGAGAAATATGTGAAAAATACGGTGCTGCATACGCAGTTGGCGAGCTTACTTCTGCCAAGGCGCTTACCCTTGGCGACAAGAAATCTACCATGTTTTTAGAACGTGGAAATCTTAAAGTTTTTGCCAACCAGCTTTTTGGTGGCGAGCCCCAAACTATGGCAGAAGCTGCTAAAATTGCCGAAAGTTTTGGCCCTGATTTTATTGATCTAAATATGGGTTGTCCTGCGCCTAAAGTTGCAAATAACGGTGGTGGCAGTTCCCTTCTTCGCGACCCTGTTTTAGTTGGTAAAATTGTAAGGGCAGTAAAGGATGCTGCGAAGGTACCCGTTACCGTTAAAATACGAATTGGTTGGGACAAAGACAGCATAAATGCCGTAGAAATTGCAAAAATTATTGAAGCGAGTGGTGCCGACGCAATTACGGTACACGGCAGAACAAGGGCGCAGATGTATGCACCACCCGTTGATATTGCTTCAATAAAAGCTGTAAAAGATGCTGTATCTATTCCCGTTATTGCAAACGGCGATGTGGTAGACGGTATTTCGGCTAAAAAAATGTACGAAGAAACAGGTTGCGATTTTGTTATGGTCGGCCGTGGCGCTATGGGTATGCCGTGGGTATTTGACAAGATAAACGCTTATATGGAGCGTGGCGAAATTTTACCCGACCCACCTCTTGAAAAACGCCTTGAAATTATGATGGAACAGCTTCATTTAATGGAAAAATACAAGTCCCAACGGACTGTGCTTTTAGAATCGAGAAAGCACGTTGCTTGGTACTTAAAGGGTGTTAGAAACGCTGCTAAATTACGCCGTTTATGTGGCGAAATAGACAGTCTTTCGGACATTGAAATTATATGTGAAAAAGCCCTTGAAAGTGGCGAAGATATATGATAAAATATGTGTTAGTTTTTTAGTAGGAGAGTTATTATGTCAGGACATTCTAAATGGAATAATATTAAACGTAAAAAAGAAAAAACCGATGCTGCAAAGGCTAAAATCTTCACCAAAATCGGTCGTGAAATTTCGGTTATAGTTAAGGCCGGTGGCCCTAACCCCCAAGAAAACAGCAAACTTAAAGATGCTATTGCAAAGGCAAAGGCTGCAAACGTTCCCAACGACAATATTGAACGTATTATTAAAAAGGCTGCAGGCGATACTACTGCTAACAACTATGAAGAATTAATTTACGAAGGTTATGGCCCTAATGGTGTTGCTGTGGTTGTTGAAACACTTACCGACAACCGTAACAGAACTGCTGCTGAAATGCGCCACTATTTCGATAAGTGCCACGGTAACCTTGGTCAGTCGGGTTCGGTTTTATTTATGTTCGACCGTAAGGGTCAAATTGTAATTGAAGCCGAAGGCAAAGACGAAGATACCGTTATGGAAGATGCGCTTGAAGCAGGTGCAGAAGACTTCAAAATCGATGGCGATGTATTTGAAATTACCACCGAACCTAACGATTTAGGCGCTGTACGCGACGCATTGGAAGCAAAGGGTTACACCTTTGAATCTGCCGAAGTTGCATACATTCCCCAAACCATGACAACCCTAGAGGACGAAGAAGATATCAAGTGGATGGAAAGACTTATTGATATGCTTGAAGAAAACGACGACGTTCAGGAAATTTGGCACAACTGGGAAATGCCCGACGAAGAATAAAAAATTAAAAGCACCCGAAGGGACACACTCCATAGGGCAATGTCGCTTAAAAACGTGAAATTTTTGCGGTATTATGTGTTAAAAACCCACGGCACGCGTCAGCGTTGCCGTGGGTTTTCGCCTTTACTACCACTTAAA
>JAFOFE010000038.1 GCA_017387475.1 Clostridia bacterium
ACAGCTATGAAAAAGAACGACATTATAAATCTTAATATCGACGCTATGTCGTCGTTAGGCTCGGGTATCGGCAGGTATGAGGGTCTTGCTGTTTTTGTGCCGCTTTCTGCCGTTGGCGATACCCTTAAGGTTAAAATCTTAAAGGTAAAAAGCAATTGTGCATTTGGCAAAATCGAAGAAATTATCGAGCCTTCTAAAACCAGAATAGAATCTGATTGTACCGTGTTTTCCAAGTGTGGTGGTTGCGTTTACCGTCATATTTCTTATAACGAAGAATTAGCCATTAAACAACAGTCGGTAGAAGATGCTGTTAAGCGCATAGGCAAAACTAATTTAAGCGCAATGCCTATTGTTTCAAATAACAAAACCTGTGGCTATCGCAATAAGGCGCAGTATCCCGTAGCGCAAGACGGCTCGGTCGGCTTTTTCGCAAACCATTCGCATCGTATTATCTCAAGCGAAAATTGCCTTCTTCAGCCCAAAGAGTTTGCCCGTATTTGCGAAATTTTCACCTTTTGGGTTAAAACTTCGGGTAATACAATATACTGCGAAGAAACAGGCAAAGGCCTTATTCGCCACCTTTATATTAGAAAGGGCGAAGTAACAGGCGAAATTATGGTTTGCCTTGTAATAAACGGCGAAAAGGTAAATGCCGCTCAACGATTAGTCGATGACCTTAAAGCAGAACTTGGCGACGCCCTTAAAACAGTAGTTTTAAATATAAACAAAAAGAAAACCAACGTAATTTTATCCGAAAAATGTGTAAATCTTTATGGCGACGGATATATTTACGATATTCTTTGTGGCGTAAAGGTGCGCCTAAACCCACTGTCTTTTTATCAGGTTAATCACGATATGGCAGAACAGCTTTATAATAAAGCTGCAGAATATGCATCTTGCGAAGGCAAAACCGTGTTAGACCTTTATTGTGGCGCAGGTACAATAGGTCTTTCTATGGCAAATAAAGCCAAAAATATAATTGGTGTCGAAATAATTCCCGAAGCCGTTGAAGATGCAAAGTTCAATGCGCAAAACAACAATCTTGCAAATGCACAGTTCATTTGTGGCGACGCTAAAGATGCTGCAAGAACTTTGGCAGATAAAAACAATAAACCCGATGTAGTTGTTGTAGACCCACCAAGAAAGGGTTGTTCAGAAGAATTACTCTGCATAATTGCAAAAGATTTTGCGCCCGAAAAACTAGTCTATGTTTCTTGCGACCCTGCTACTTTGGCAAGGGACGTAAATATACTTTCGTCGCTTGGCTACAATTTATTAGAATATACGCCGTTCGACCTATTCCCAAGAACCTCGCACTGTGAATGTTGCGCATTGTTTGGTCGCAACTAACACCAAATTAAACAAGGAAGTGATAACCTTGAATAAAAGCGATTCTTTTAATCAAAATAACGAAGCCCCGGCATCTGCTGCGCCTAAAAAAGCACGAAACATAGGTGCCGATGTTGTAAGATGTATTGCCTGCTTTTCGGTAGTGTCGGTTCATTTCTTTCATAACAACGGCTTTTACGAGAACATAGTTGCAGGACGAAGAATGTATATAATGATGTTGTTGCGCTCTTTCTTTGTAATTTGCGTACCACTTTTTATGCTTCTTTCAGGTTACTTAATGCGCAACAAAAAGCCAAGTGTCGAGTACTATAAAAAATTAGGCAAAACCATATTTACTTATGTACTTGCAAGTGGAGCTTGTATTCTTTACAGCGCCTTGTTTTTAAAAGAAACCTGGTCGGCAGCAAACGTGATTTTTGGAATTTTAGATTATACTGCTTCACCGTATGCGTGGTACGTTGAAATGTATATAGGTCTTTTCCTGCTAATTCCTTTTCTTAACATACTTTATAACAACATTCCTTCTAAAAACCTTAAAAAAGTTTTGCTGTTGGCTTTAATAATTTCCACTATACTACCGTCGGTTCTAAATACCTTCGACATTAACGGCGAATCTTGGTGGAAAAACCCTGCAATGTATGCTAGTTACAATAAATTAATACCTTCATACTGGACTGCTATGTACCCACTGACCTATTATTTTATTGGTTGCTATCTTGCAGAATATGGTATAAACATTAAAAAAGGCTTAAACGCTTTAATGATAATAGCAACAGTGCTTGTTTTCGGAACGTTTTGTTTCTGGCGCTCCTACAACAGCGTCTATATCTGGGGCGAATGGGGAACATATTCTTCACTATTCGTTTTAATATTATCGGTTTTAGTTTTTACTTTCTTTATAAATTTAAATTACAGCAAAGTGCCAAAATGGCTTCAAGCAGTATTTAAAAAGATTTCGGCATTGTCTTTTGGTGTCTATTTAGTATCATGGATATTCGACAATGCGTTTTACCCTTATTTACTACAAAAAGTCCCCCAAATGACCGACAGATTACCATATTATTTTGTAATGGTACCACTAGTCTTTGTGTGTTCGTTATTGCTTTCGTGGGTAATAGAACTCGTTCAAAATGCAGTTGGCTTAATTCGGTTTAAAAAGATTAAAAAAGAGGAGATTTCTTGAAAGAGCAACATATAAAATGCCCAAACTATAAAAAGTGTGGTGGCTGTCAACTTCAAAATCTTTCGTACGAAAGACAGTTAAGCTTCAAGCAGGTTAAGGTTATTAAACTTCTTGGTCGCTATCATCATATAAACGAAATTATAGGTATGAAAGAGCCTTATCATTACAGAAATAAGGTACAAGCTGCCTTTTGTGAACGTAAAGGGGAAATAATTTCGGGCGTCTATCAGTCTTCAACCCATAATATCGTGCCGGTAGATAATTGCCTTATAGAAGATGAAAAGGCAGACCAAATTATAGTAACCATTCGCAAACTTTTAAAAAGCTTCAAGTTAAAACCTTTTAACGATAATACAATGAAGGGCTTTTTGCGCCATGTTTTAATTAAAAGAGGTTTTGTAAGTGGTCAAATAATGGTGGTGCTTGTAACTTCGGTTATAGATTTTCCTAAACAGTCGCAGTTTGTGAATGCACTGCTCGAAAGACATCCCGAAATTACTACCATTGTTCAAAATGTAAATAATAAGCGTACAAGCCTTGTGCTTGGCGAAGAAAGCAGAACCCTTTACGGATGTGGCTATATAGAAGAAGACCTTTGTGGCTTTAAATTTAGAATTTCACCAAAAGCCTTCTACCAAATAAACCCCACACAAACCGAAGTGCTTTATTCAAAAGCGCTCGAGTTCGCAGGGCTCAACGGCACACAAAAGGTGCTGGATGCCTACTGTGGAACAGGCACAATCGGTATAATCGCATCAAGCAAGGCTAAAAGTGTAATTGGTGTTGAAATTAATGAAGATGCCGTGAAAGATGCCAAGGTCAATGCCGAACTAAACGGCATTAAAAACATCACCTTTTATAAAGATGATGCTGGCAAATTTATGGTAAAAGCAGCACAAAAGGGCGAGCCTTTCGACGTGGTTATTATGGACCCACCAAGAGCAGGCGCAAGCCTTGAATTTTTAAAGAGTCTGGTGTTCTTGGCGCCCGAAAAAATTGTGTACATATCCTGCAACCC
>JAFOFE010000039.1 GCA_017387475.1 Clostridia bacterium
GATGTATACGACGGCAACGAAACATTTAGAGCCGGTCTTCACGGTGGAATGGGCATAAACACAATGGCCGGATGGTTTTTAGATAAATACAATCTTTCGTATAGTTGTAGAGATGATTTCATTAAAGCAATGGATAGACTCAACGAAGAAAAGGTTGATATTTTCCTTGGAAATCATATGCAACATAATCACACACTTGAAAGACGCGAAAAAGTCCTTGCAGGCGATAAATACGCATTCGTTAATAAAGAAGAATGGTATGAATTTAACGAGTTCTGTAAAGAGAATTTAAGAAATATGATAGCTAAAGAAAATAGCGCAAAATAATTAAACGGGAAATGCATTTGCATTTCCCGTTTTTAGTTTAACTATTTAATTTAAAAGCTTAAACGTGCCCTTGTATCATATTCTTCGTTTGAAACGATTAAGAACGCATCGGATATATCGTGATCAATCTTTTCAAACTTATTGCCATTAGCGCAATAGAGAATACCTTCGCCTTTATAGTAATCGGCAATAAACACATAATGACCATCTTCAGCAACGTTTAAAGAATTCATATATACAGATTCATGAATTATTTGACTCTTACCATTCTTATATCTATAAAGTTTAGCAGAGCCATCAACTACATCACTAAAATATAAGAGTGAGTCATCAGCTTTGTTATACTGCATAGTATTGAAATTAACGTTCTTGGCAATTTCTTCGCCCTCAACGCAAATTGTACCTACCATAGAAGCAGTGTCATAATCTTTAACATAGATGAATTTTTCACCCGACAGATGTCTACCGTAGGTTACATCATCGCTAACCTTCTTAACTTTTCCAAGACCTTCCGCATCAATTTTAGCAGTATATAACTTAGAAAGTTTAGTGCTCATATCGAAACCGGCTGTGAAGTAAACTTCGGTTCCTGCATCGTTCATTGTGATAGAGGATATATCATAATCAATTGAATAACTCTTATCTTTTATAACGATATTGAAAGGTCTTTCGATATTGTTACTATCATAAACAGCTAATACAGCTTGTTCATCAGATGCAGATTCTGTTCTGTAGAAATTGGTGAAAATAGGATCGGAAATCTTTTTACCATCGAAATAATAAAGAGAAGCTTCTCCACTTTCGTTTGCTTTTGTGAAATACATCTCGCCAGATTCGTAAATCATAATAACATCACGAACATTGTCAGCGAGTTGTTTTGGTGTTTTACCAATATTTGCGCGATATAAAATATCGTTGCTAGTGTAATAGATGGTTGAAAAATCTTCAGATACGTATTTTAAACTTGCAACAGAAGAAAGTACTTTTTCACCCTTATTACCATTTTCGCTAATATAAATGTCGTAAGTGTTTGAATCTTCACCGTCGCTGCGCTTTTCGTAAATAATTTTGCTACCATTATCGGAAACAAGATAATTTACAACATTAGTATCTATAGCATCGGACTGTTCAGTAAGATTGTGTTGATGTAACGAACCATTGTTTTTAGTGTATGTTACAACAGAGCCGTCATCACTAATATCATAAATAATTATGCCGGAAGAAATCTTATAAGAAGTGCTTAAGTCGGAAGTATTCTTATAATAGAGTTTATAAGAAGTTCCGTCGAAGTAGTCAACATAAAAGATTTTCTTACCGTCGCTACTCATTCTAATAAAATCTTTATAGTTGCTGAAAAGAACGTTGCTCTCTTTAAAATCTTCACTTACTTGATCGCCAGCACCTTTGGTAAAATCAGAAAGGAATAATTCGCCGTCTCTGAAATAACCAAAATTAGCATAAGATGCTTCCATAGGTGAAGGAATTGAAAGAAGAATTATAACCACTGCTAACACTACTGCAACTACAGGAATGGCTATTTTAAGCAATAAGCTTAACTTAAAGCTTTTCTTTGCGCTATGTGATTTTATAGTATCGAATTCATAACCACATTTTTCGCAGCTAACAGCACCTTTTTCAAGTTCTTCATTACAATTAGGACAATTATTCATAAAAGCCTCCTAAAAGAAAATAATCACCCTTGCGGTTGATTATGAGTATGGTGCGGGTGACAGGACTTGAACCTGCACGGAGTTTCCACTGGTTCCTAAGACCAGCGCGTCTGCCATTCCGCCACACCCGCATATTATTTTGCCAATATTAGACACTTAAATCATTTTAATATGAATGCCGTTAAATGTCAAGCATTTAGTTATTATTTATACTAATATTATATAATTCGTTGAATTATTGATTTTTTAAGCAATAAATGTTATAATAACAATATAAATTACGGAGATGATAGTCGTGAAATTTTATAACTCTGCACTTGAACTTATTGGGAACACTCCCCTTCTTTATACTTCTAAATTCTGCAGCGCTAACAATATTTCATCTAATATATATGCAAAGCTTGAATTTTTAAATCCAGCAGGCTCTGTAAAAGATAGAGTTGCTTTAAAAATGATACAAGATGCCGAAGCTAACGGTCTTTTAAAATCAGGTGGCACAATTATCGAGCCAACTTCCGGAAATACAGGCATAGGTCTAGCCTATATTGGAATTCTTAAGGGCTATAACGTTATTATCACTATGCCCGACACTATGTCTAAAGAACGAATAAAAACAATGGAAGCGTATGGCGCAAAAGTTGTATTAACAGATGGAAAGCTTGGTATGAAAGGCGCTATTAACGAAGCCGAAAAACTTTCAAAAGAAACTCCTAACTCATTGGTTATGGGTCAATTCGAAAATCAGTCTAACCCACAAGCACACTATTTAACAACAGGTCCTGAAATTTGGAATGATTTAGAAGGAAATATTGATGTTCTTATTTCAGCAGTTGGCACCGGTGGAACCATATCCGGAACAGGCAAATATTTAAAGGAGAAAAATCCAAATATTAAAATTATTGCAGTTGAACCCGAAAATTCAGCTGTTATTTCCGGAAAAGCTGCAGGTACCCATAAAATTCAAGGCATTGGGGCAGGTTTTATACCTAAAACACTAGATATTTCAGTTATTGATAAAGTTATTACCATCAGCGATGACGAAGCATATAAATTTGGCAGAGATTTTTCCAAATCAGAAGGTATATTAGTCGGTATTTCTTCAGGCGCAGCCCTTGCAGCTGCTTTTAAACTTTCCAAAACAGAAGAATATTCAAACAAAAATATTGTTGTTATTCTTGCAGATAGTGGTTCTAGATATTTATCTACCCCCGATTATTTTTAAAGGAGTTTCATTATGGAACACAACATTCTTGAACATTTCATTGAAACAGCACTTCCCTATGTTATTTCTTTACTTGAAATTATGGGTATAGCAATCGTTGCTTATAGTGCTATACATGCTTTTTGGGAATTTATCCAAAACACATTTTTTAACAAAAAACTTAATCTTCAATATCACTTTGCAACCGGTCTTGCAACAGGTCTTGAATTCAAAGTTGCAGCAGAAATACTTAAAACGGTTCTTATTCGTGATTTAAGTGAGCTTTTAGTTCTCGGTGCAGTTATACTTCTTCGCGCGTTGTTAAGTATCCTTATTCATTTTGAAATGAAGCATAATAAAGATGTTGAAAAAGATGGCAAATAATTGCCATCTTTTTTATTTTTTCAATTTTTTTTGACAAGAAATAATTATAAAATACATATATTGACATTTAATATATTTTATGTTAAAATTTTCACAGAAACTTTAGATTGCTAAAGTTGAATTATTTTAGAGGTGAAATTATGAAATTTTGTAAAAATTGCGGTTTCCAATTAGCAGATGAAGCTGGTTTCTGTACTAACTGTGGTACTGCTGTAGAGCAAGCTGCTCCTCAACAGGCATATACCGCACCCCAACAACCTTATGCTGCTCCACAGCAACCTTATGCAGCACCCCAACAGCCCTATGCAGCGCCTCAACAAGGTTATGCACCACAACAAGGCTATTACCAAGCTGCTCCAAAGGTAAGTGGTTTAGCTACAGCCGCAAAAATTCTTATGATTATAAGCACTGTTGTTATGGGATTTTATCTTATTCCATTAGCATGGTGCATCCCCATGACCATTGCTTACAACAACATGTTAAAGAATGGTCAACCTGTAAGCACTGGCTTTAAAATCTGCACATTATTATTCGTTAATACTATCAGTGGTATTTTAATGCTTTGCGACAAAGACCAGTAATATTTATTGCATTTTAAAAAAGACGGCGATTATTCGCCGTCTTTTATTTTGCACTGTGTACCATCGTGCATTATTTCATAATTGTCCTTATAAATTAAATCGTTTATGAATACAAACTCATATCCTTTATCTTTTAAGCATTTTAAAATATTCGGTAATGCTTCGGGTGTATGCTCGGCATCATTATGAAAAAGAATTATTGAACCGTTTTTCACCTTTTCAGTAACTCTTTTACAAATACTTTCGGGTGTGGCGCTATCTTTCCAGTCAAGAGAGTCCACATCCCACTGAATTGTGTACATTCCAATACCTTCGGCAGAATCTAAAGTAGCATTATCATAATCGCCATATGGTGCTCTAAATAAATTAGGTTTAACTCCTGTAATTTCTTCAATCTTTCTGTTACATGTATTAAGTTCATCTAGTTTTTGCACGCTATCAATTTTTGTCATATATGGATGAGTGTTAGAATGGTTCATTACCTGATGTCCCGCATCACTTAACTGTTTTACAGATTCAGGATATTTATCGACCCATGCACCAACTACAAAGAACGTAGCCTTAGCATTATATTCTTTTAATATATTTATTAGTGTTTCGGTGTCGTCATTTCCCCATGCCGCATCAAAAGAAAGAGCAACTTTCTTATCTTCTGTTTCAACACAGTATATTGGTAGTTTTTTGCTTGAATTTGCTAGTACGCCAACAGAACAAATTATTGCTAAAATAGATGCAATAAAGCAAGTGCAAAATATCATTATGTGTTTTCTTGTAATTACAATATATTTCATATAAAATCTCCTTACAGTTTATTACAATAAATAATACTAATATCGTTAACACATTATGACATAAAAAAGGAAGAGTATTTCTACTCTTCCTTTTATCTATTTAAGATTTACAAATTTATAACTTTCAAGAATTTGAAAATATTTCGCAAGGCGTTCATATAACGGGTCAGCTTTATCGCCAAAATGCTCTTTCACAAAAACCGAAATATCGGTAATTGTTCTTTCGCCATCAATTAACGGCCACACATAACTTCCCATTTCGTCGAGATGAATATAGGTGATTTTAGGCTTTTTAAGAAGCATTTGTGCAATTCTATTAGCAATGCCTTTATTTTCAATTTCAAGTGTAACTATTCCATTTTCGTCTGAATTCCATTTGATCTCAGAGTTGTGAATAGGCTTTTTTTCAAGAAAGTTTTCTTGAACTATATTTTTCTTTTTCATATATCTTGCTTACGCTTCTTCCAAAGCGAGAACTTAAGAATTGATAAGATAATAAGAGCAAGAAGTACAACGCCACCAATATCCATAACAATTTGTGGGATACCAAGCATGCTTGAGAAGTTGATCATCTTGTCGATACCGAATACGGCAAAGAGTGCAAGAAGGATGCCAACAAGACCTTCGCCTGCTATCATACCGGAGCAGAAAAGTATTCCGTCATTAACAATAGCTTTCTTTTCATCTTCATTCTTCTTAAGTTTATCAAGTCCAAGACGAACAAGACCACCAACCATAATACAAGCATTAAGTTGAACAGGAAGATAAATACCAATAGCAAAAGGTAATACAGGAATTCCAATAATTTCAACTACAATTGCTATAAACACGCCAACAAACACAAGTTCCCAAGGTAAGTTACCACTCATTACACCTTCGGTAATAAGCTTCATAAGTGTAGCTTGTGGTGCTGCAAGTTGTTCAGAACCAAAGCCCCACGCAGTATCGAGAAGGTAAAGTGTGCCACCAATAGCGAGTGCAGCAGATACAACCCAATAATTTCACCAATTTGTTGTTTTCTTGGAGTTGCACCTAAAAGAAAGCCTGTTTTAAGGTCTTGTGATGTGTCGCCGGCAATTGCAGCTACAATACAAATAACAGAGCCAATAGCAATTGCGCTAGCCATACCTGCAACGCCCTGTGCACCGGTAACCTTCAAAATTAAGGTTGCAATTAATAATGTTGCAATAGCCATACCAGAAACGGGGTTGTTACTGCTTCCAACTAGACCAACCATACGTGAAGATACGGTTGCAAAGAAGAAACCAAAAATAACAATAATAAATGCACCAAGTAAGCTTACAGGAATAGCAGGAACAAGCCAAATTGCAAAAGCAAGAACAACAATAGCAACAATAACAACAATAATATTTATATCCTTGCTGGTTCTATCATCGTTGGTTTTGCCACCACCAACCATACTCTTCATAGCGCCACTAAAGGTTTTAACAATAAGTGGAAGCGATTTAATAAGGCTAATAATACCACCCGCAGCCAATGCACCTGCACCAATATAGCGAATGTAGTTGCTCCAAATAGCACTAGCGCCACCTGCTGCATAAACTTCACTAATTGTCTGATCGGTAACAGGATAAATTGTTGCATCGCCACCGAACATTACAATAAGTGGAATTATAACAAGCCAGCTTAAAACACCACCTGCAAACATAAATGATGATATTCTAGCGCCACAAATATAACCAACGGATAATACAGCAGGATAAATTTGTGTACCAATTGCACCTGCAAAGCCTTTAACTGCAACAGTGATTTCGCCAGATACAAACTTAAAACCATCGATTATAAGTTTAAATAAAGCTGCAAAACCCATGCCGGCAAATACAGTAGTTGCATTTGCACCACCCTTTTCACCTGCTAAAAGAACTTCAGCGCAGGCAGTTCCTTCGGGATAAGGAAGCACACCGTGTTCTTTAACAATAAGCGCATTGCGTAAGGGAACCATAAAGAATACACCCAAAAGACCACCAATTAAAGCGATAAGGGTAATTTCTAAAATTCC
>JAFOFE010000040.1 GCA_017387475.1 Clostridia bacterium
ATGGCCTTTGTACCGTCTCCCTGGAACTCGACGTCTCCGATCTTCATTTCAAGACCCAGTTCAGCAGCTATCTGACGCGAACGGATCATGGTCTCGTGCTCGCGCGCAATAGCCTCCTGCCAGGTTGGTACCCCATAAATAACCATTGGTACTATTTTAACGATAGTGGCATAATGCAAACAGGTTGGCAGTTTATTAACTATGGTTGGCACTACTTTACCGAAAATGGTAATATGCTAACGGGTTGGCAAAACATTAACTACAATTGGCACTACTTTACCGAAACAGGCAAAATGGCAATTGGTTGGACCTTGCTGGACGGTGTTTGGTATTACTTTAACACAATCGGTGTAATGCAAACAGATTGGCAGTTAATAGACGGTACTTGGTACTACTTCGTAGAAGGCAAAATGCAAACGGGCTGGCAACTAATCGGCGACGATTGGTATTATTTCAACGGTGGCGCAATGCAAACGGGCTGGCAGTTAATAGATGGCAGTTGGTATTACCTAAATTCAGGTGGCCATATGGTAACAGGTTGGCTTAACCTTGGCGATATTTGGTACTATTTAGAAGATAGTGGTCAAATGGCAACAGGTTGGCAACTAATTGGCGAAGACAAATATTATTTCGACCAAAACGGCGCAATGCAAATAGGTTGGGAACTTATAGACGGCAAATGGTTCTACTTCAATGCAGGTGGTCATATCCATACAGGTTGGCTACAACTTGGCAGCAGTTGGTACTATTTAGCCGAAAACGGCGAAATGCACACAGGCTGGCTACTTCTTGGCAACATTTGGTACTATATGAACGAGGGTGGTCAAATGCTAACAGGCACACACACCATCGACGGCATAAAGTACACCTTTAATGAGTACGGCGCAATGCAATAAAAAACGACCCGAAAGGGTCGTTTTTTTTAGTGGCGTAGGGCGCGACGTCTCGACGCGCCGCTTTAAAGAATAAATAATAAAGAATAAAAACGGTGTGCCTACGGCACGAAATAAATGCGTCGCAGACACCTTAATTTATGCGAAGCATAACCTTCATGTACCGAAGGTACGCTTCATTCTTCATTTGGCGAAGCCAACCTTCATTCCCTCGGCCCTTGGCCCTTGGCGCTGGGCCCTACATTTCCCCCTTGCAAAATTGGCTTTAGTGTGCTAAACTATATAGTACAATAAAAACATTATTTCCTAATTAAAGGGGTTATTTAAAAAATGAAAAAAATATTATCGGTAGCATTAACAATTGCATTATTGCTGTCAATCTTACCAACAGGTATATTCAGCATTACTGCCAACGCATTGACCGAAGGTTATTATACCTATACCGTATCAAACAGCAAGGCGACTATAACAGACTGCGAGACAAGCATAAGAGGCGCAATAACCATTCCATCAACCCTTGGTGGTTATCCCGTAACAAGCATAGGGTATCAAGCGTTTTATAAATGTACTAGCCTTACAAGCGTAACCATACCAAACGGCGTTACAAGTATTGGCAATTATGCGTTTAGGGACTGCACTAGCCTTACAAGCGTAACTATACCAAACAGCGTTACAAGTATAGGTGGTTATGCGTTTTATAATTGCATTAGCCTTACAGATATAACTATACCTAATAGTGTAACAAGTATAGGTTATTATGCTTTTAGTGGCTGTACTAGACTTACAAATATAACCATACCAAACAGCGTTACAAGTATAGAATATGCGGCGTTTGGTCGCTGTACTAGACTTACAAGCATAACTATACCAAACAGTGTTACAAGTATAGATTCTTGTGCGTTTGAAAGCTGCACTAGCCTTACAAGCATAACTATACCAAACAGCGTAACAAGTATAGGTTCTTCTGCATTTTATGGCTGTACTAGCCTTACGGATGTATATTATATTGGCTCTTATGGCGATATTGATAACATATCAATCGGTTCCTATAATACTGAACTTACTTTAGCAACTTGGCATTATAGCGATCTACTAGTATACGATTATGATGAAGAAAACCTCACCACAACGGTAATCGATTGTTACTTAAAAGCAACCGAAGTTATTATTCCCGAAACAGTTACTAAAAATGGTAAGGAATATAGCGTTACAAGTATAGGTGATGATGCGTTTTGGAACTGCACTAGCCTTACAAGCATAACTGTTGATAGTAACAACAAGCATTATATTTCAGAAAATGGTGTTTTGTTTAATATATCAAAAACTGAAATTATATGTTACCCTGCAGGAAAAACAGCAACATCATATACTGTTCCAAATAGCGTTACAAGTATAGGCCATTATGCGTTTTATGGCTGCGATAGTCTTACAAGCGTAACTATACCAAATAGCGTTACAAGTATAGGTTATTATGCATTTTATAACTGTACTAGCCTTACAAGTATAACCATACCAAATAGCGTTACAAGTATAGGTAGTTCTGCGTTTAGTGGCTGTTATAGCCTTACAAGTATAACCATACCAAACGGCGTTACAAGTATAGGGTGGTCTGCGTTTTATGGCTGCACTAGCCTTACAAGTATAACCATACCAAATAGCGTTACAAGTATAGGTAGTTCTATGTTTTATGGCTGTTCTAGCCTTACAAGCGTAACTATACCAAACAGCGTTACAGATATATATTCTTATGCATTTTATAACTGCACTAACCTTAAAGATGTATATTATATTGGTTCTTATGGCGATAGACTTAATATAGAGATAAGAGACTATAATACTAATCTTACTTCAGCAACTTGGCATTATAGCGATCCACTAGTATACTCTTATAATGAAGACGCCTGTACTGCAACAGTAACCGATTGTTACTCCACTGCAACCAAAGTTACAATACCAAAAACTGTTACTAAAAATGGCAAGGAATATACGGTAACAAGTATAGGTGATTTTGCGTTTAGGGACTGCACTAGCCTTACAAGCATAATCATACCAAATAGCGTTACAAGTATAGGGAAAGGTGCGTTTTATTACTGCACAAAACTTGAAGAAATATTTATTCCAGATAGCGTTACAAGTATAGGTTCTTCTGCGTTTAGTGACTGTTATAGCCTTACAAGTATAACTATACCAAATAGCGTTACAAGTATAGGTTCTTCTGCGTTTAGGGACTGCACTAGCCTTACAAGCATAACTATACCAAACAGTGTTACAAGTATAGGTTCTTCTGCGTTTTATCTCTGTTCTAGTCTTACAAGCATAACTATACCAAATAGCGTTACAAGTATTGGTAATTCTGCATTTTATTACTGCACTAGCCTTACAAGTGTAACTATACCTAGTAGTGTAACAACCATCGGTAGTTCTGCCTTTAAAGGCTGCAGTTCTCTTGAGAGTATAACATTGCCCTTTGTAGGTCAAAACGCCGACGGAACAGGCTATTCTAATTTTGGTTATATATTTGGCGCAGATGATGCAACCTATCCGGAATACTATAATACGCAATATGTTCCAACCTCGCTTAAAAAGGTTGTAATAACAGGTTCGGCCGCAATTGCCCAAAATGCATTTTATGGTTGCAACGGGTTAACTGAAATTGTTCTGCTTGGCAATGTTAAGGTGTTAGGCAATTATTCTTTTGGATACTGTTCAGGTCTTAAAAAGATAACGTTACCTTCAAGTATTATTATAATATCGCCTATGTGCTTTTATAACTGTGTCAACATAAGCGATATATACTTTTTAGGAACAGAAACTCAAAAGAACAGCATCTCTATTTCGCATGGAAACGATATGATTACTAGTGTTGCGACTTGGCATTATGATAGTTGCATTGGTTCGTCAACTCACACCTACGATAACGATGCAGATACCGACTGTAACGTGTGTGGAAATGTTCGTGAAACAACCTATACAGGTTGGTATTTAGACGGCGCAAACTGGCTTTACTACGAAAATGGCGTAAAGGCTACAGGGTGGAAGCTTATAAATTACAACTGGTACTACTTCAATACCAACGGCATTATGCAAACAGGTTGGCAGTTAATAAACTACAATTGGTATTTCTTTGCTGACGGTGGAAATATGGTAACAGGTTGGCAACTTATAGGTAACTTCTGGTACTTCTTTGCCGATAGTGGTAATATGGTAACCGGCTGGCAATATATAGGCAACTTCTGGTATTACTTTGCCGACGGTGGTAATATGGTTACAGGTTGGCTTAACCTTGGTGGTACTTGGTACTACTTCGCAGGTGGTGGCAACATGGTTACCGGCTGGCAGTACATTGGCGCTAGTTGGTATTACTTCCACGCAGGTGGTAATATGGCAACAGGTTGGGTTCTTGACGGAAGCACTTGGTACTATATGTCAGATAGTGGTAATATGCTAACAGGCTGGCAATATCTTGGTGGCATTTGGTACTTGTTTGCCGACTCTGGCGCTTGGATAGGATAGAAAAAAACGACCCTTCGGGGTCGTTTTTTTTAGTGGCGTAGGGCGGAGCCTTGGTCCCGCCGTTTTATTGCAGGGGACGGCATCTTTGAAGTCCCGTTAGATAACAGTATACAGTTAACAGCACCAATCCACCCACCGTCTTTGACGGCCCCCCTCCTTCCTTAAAGGAGGGCGAAGGCTCTCTTAAAGTAAGGGAGCTGTCAGCGAAGCTGACTGAGGGCTTGGTAATTTTAATGAAATCTTGCCTTCGGCAAAATGAAATCATAAATAAATTTATGATGAAATCTTCTGCTTCGCAGAAAATGAAATCAAATCCGTTTTATCCGCCGCAGCGGATTTCATCCCACAAGGGATTTCATTTCGCAAGGAATTTCATTCGTTTCCAAAGGAAACGGATTTAATTGTCGCCTTAGGCGACTACCCTCGGCCCTTGGCCCTGGGCGCTCGGCCCTTTATTTACCCTTCAATAATAACTTCGGGGTTTACGGGAATTTCGTCTTGGTAAAATTCTAAATGCAAATGGGTGTCATCGGCACACTCGCAAGGAATTTCGCCAATAAGACCTAACTTTGTACCGGCAGATACAATGTTACCTTCCTTAACAGATACGTTGTCGGCAAGCCCACAGTAACGCGCAACAATGCCGTTTCCGTGGTCTATTTCAACATATTTTCCAAGTAAAGCATCATTAATAATTGCAACAACTACACCGTTTCCGCAAGCCACAACCGAAGAACCCTTTTCGCACTCTAAATCAAGCCCGATATGAAGCCTTAAATCGCCAAAGGTATTGCTGTAAACAAGGTCTTCGTTTGAAAAAGCTTTAAGCACAGCGCCACTTACGGGGTAAACAAAATTTTCGGCAACAATGGGGCCGTCTTCGGTCTTATCTTCTTCGGAAGATACAGTTTCGCTTGAATATGGTTCGGTCTCCACCTCTGCTCTAACTTGGTCGGTAGTTTCAGGTACCGAATAAATGGAAGAATCTTCGGGAGTTTCGGCTGTATTTGGTGCCGAAAAGCCTGCCCACGCTGTCCAAGCAGCAACGCCAATGGCTATTAAACAAAAGGCAAGCACCATGTAAAAGCCACGCCCTTTTAAAAATTCCGATATTTTATTTTTATAAACCTTCATTTTAAAACCGCCTTTCGAAATTATTTTTAACAAAGGGCAGTTTTTTTATTCTAATATTCAAAAAATTTTAACATTTGGTTTAAGAAAACGAAATTTTTTTGGGTTAATATATAGTTGCATTAAGCAAGAGCCGCAACTTACTTGATGCGAGATTTTTCATACGAATCTCTCCTCGAAGAAAAAGCGAAAAGCACCATCGAAAGATGGTGCTTTTTCGTTAAATTTTAGGGTCGAATACAGGCATTAACTGAAGCTTAAATAGGTTTGCTTTATGGCGACGGTCAATATTTTCCTTTTTGGCAGCGTCCTCAATTACCCCGGTTCTGATATACTTGTCAAGCTCGGCATAGGTAAAGCCTAAATTTTCTTCGTCGGTCTTGCCACAAAGGCCGTCAATAGGCACCTTTTCAACAAGAAATTCGGGAAGACCCAAATATGCGCCAATTTCCTTTACTTCGGCAACGGTTAAAAGGCTTAAAGGCGAAAAATCTCCTGCAGCATCGCCATAACGGGTAGAATAACCAACAAAGTCTTCGCTTAAATTGCAGGTGTTAACAACCCTGCCGTTCATACTTTGCGAAACGGCATAAAGTGTTGTCATTCTAACACGGGGTGGAATATTTGTAACGGTTTGCGCCGTAATTTCAATGTCGCTTGGAAGCGCCGATTTAAGACCGTCAACAGCTGCCTTAATATTAACTTCAAAATGGCGAATACCAAGGTGGTTAACAAGTGCGTAAGCTGCATCTATATCGTGCTGTTCGCCACAAGGCATAAGCACACCAATAACACGGTCCTTGCCAAGCGCCTCTACACACAGCGCTGCTGCAACCGAAGAATCTTTACCACCCGAAATACCAATAACGGCATTACAACCCGGTCCATTATTTTGGAAAAACTCTTTTATCCATTCTACACAGTCGGCAGTTACCTTTTTAACGTCAAACATAGCGCCCTCCAAAAAATTATTCTGTTATTAGTATAACATTAAATACTTGCTTTGCATAGCCTTGATTTTTTAAAACCTTAATGATAAAATATAAAAAATAATATTAGGAGTTCAAAATGAAGTATATTACTAAATACCGTATTCGTTGGTGGGTTTCGGCCTTTTTTCAAATAGTTCTTTTTGTTTTTGCCTTTTTGCCAATGGTAACCATAGTTGCAATAGAGCAAAATGCAGTTAATGTCGATAGCGTTTCGCGTTCTGCCCTTTGGTATTTAGCCGAAGCAGGCTTTCCTGGTTTTTACATAACGCTTTTAACCTTGTTTACACTGTTTTCGGTGCCTGTACTTTGCCTTGGGTTTAGATATTTGTTAAAACCTGCATCACTTCTGGTTGCCGCTATTACCGATATTGTGTATTTGGTTGTTAATACGTTTTGGTCGGTTTTTGTGTATGTTATTGCCCTTTATGGCGATTTTTCAACAACCGTTTCCTTTACGGCTTGGTTCTATATTGGCGCCGTAATAAATATTCTTCAAATTGTACATCTTTTTATACTGTTTTTCCAAATAAAAAAAGCACGAGTTTAACTCGTGCTTTTTTGGCACCCACAGTAGGAATCGAACCTGCATCTAAGTCTTAGGAGATACCGAGGGAAACGATAACAGCATCCCTTGTAATACCTAAAAATCCCCTGCTGTCAGGGGATTTTTAAGGTTAATGTGTTATCTTGTGTTACGCCGTTACTGCTAATACTATGTTATTTTATATTGTACGACTAGCAAGCAATTAGCAAGGATAATGATTTTTGGGTGACGATAATAAGTGTAAATTGTGTTTGCTAATGCTGTACAGTGTTAAGGTTTATTCTGTCAGAGAATGTAATCGGTGATGCAATCGTACCAGTGAACATAGGTCGTACCGTTTACAGTAAGTCTGTCGTTCTCTGGCAGCTGCTCGCTCCACAGCTTCTTATAGCGGTCGATGGCCCAATCATCACGGTTGAATCTGCGCCAAAGAATCGTCTTTCCGTTCTTATCCAGGAACTGCTCGGATACTACACCGCAATCATAGGTTTCAATGTCCATAACACAGACAGTATCATAGCTCTTTCCGCCAATCGTAACGGTGTAACGTCCCACAATGTCCAACAGAAAATCTTTGTTGGCGCTTGTAACAACTGTACCCGTTCTCTGGATATCACCCTTGACTGCCAGGTTAGTTTCATTGCCACAATTATCTTCACCAAATCCCCAATTAAGCAGGAATTCATCGCCGTCAAGGAATGTAATATAATTGCGAACATCGCCGTCATTTCTGAGCGTTGCCAGATAGCGGCAGTGTGTATCTGTCAATTGGGCCACAAAGGTGCGATTGATCACATCGTTCTTGTCTGAGTATGATGCTTCTCTTGCGGTTAGCTCTACGCCCTCTATACCGTGAACCTTTGCTTTGCCGGCAACTTGCATATCGTAAATATGGCTGCACTTACGGGACGGGATATCGTACATACCCCAAGACATCTTTTCTCCTAGCTTCGGTACCAAGAACCATCCCATAAGTTCTTCCCATTTTACTTCAAAGGGAGCTTCGGTACTTGATTCGATTTTATATTCGGGAATAAATTCAGGCAACTTTTTCATAAAGAATTCTCCTTTCGATACATTGGTGCGATATGGATATTTATTTTTGAAGTTTTGTTTTGCTGTATACAGCCTGCTTTTTACGGTTCCCACGGGGATGTTCAGTTGTTTTGCGATTTCTGATTGAGGCATCTCTTTCCAGAAGTAAAGGTAAAGGATCTGCTTATCCTTATCACCGAGCAAACTCAACGTTTCTCTTACAGTATTAACTACGGAAACACCGTGCCTGCCGTCTGATAGTTCCTTTTCTGTCAACTCGTCGATTGGAATTTCGTACTGAGTCGCTTTCTTTCTGAAATAATCATTGCATTTGTTTCTTGCGTTGCTAATGATCCACGCTTTGAATGAGTCCTTATTCTTCAGCTGAGGAAACTTCTGATACGCTGTAAGAAATATCTCCTGTAGCACATCGTCTGCATCCGCTTTAGAACTCATCCGAAATCTCACAAACCGTTCCACCGAAACACGTTCTGCTTCCAGCAAGTTCTCAAACTCATCCACATCATCACCTCCTTTGGTCAATGAGTGATTAAAACCGGTTTCACTTATATAGACGGGTGTGGGTATCAAAAGGTTCATCTTTTACTATATATTTCTAAAAGAAATTATAACATAGATAAAACGATAATAGTATAATTTTTGAAAAAGTCTATGGATGGAACATACGCCTGTGCAAATTAGCAGAATTTTGCTAAAAATCCGATTAGCAGTCGATTAGCAAAACGGCGATTTTCTGCTAATTTCCTGCTAATCGGGATATGTTAAAAGTTTGATTATGTTTTGCTCCCTAAAAATGAAAAGCCCACTCAAAAAACTGAGTGAGCGATGAAAAGTAAAAATTCTTATTTATTCTCTTTTGCTGTATTTAATGTGGATATTAAAATCTTTTTGATTTCAAGGCAATCATCGATTAGTGATTGTCCTTCTTTATCGGTTATATATTCAGATAAAACAAGCAATCTAAGCCAATATTCAGTTTCGGCGGTTTCTTTAAGAGATATTTGCAACTTTGCAATAAAATCTGCTTTACTTATTCCATAAATAGCTTCATTGGCATTTGCACCGATAGACGTTGCACTGCGAATTATCTGCTTTGCTATTACTGTTTCGTGTTTTTCTTTAGTAAGATATTTATTTAGTTTGATTATTCTAGCGGCAAAAAGTAAAGATTTATCTAACAGAATACTTTTTTGTGCCATATTAATAGGCTCCTTTTTAGATAATAGATAAAAGATAACAGATAATAACGAATAGATGAAGCGGCGGTGAGCAGCAAATCATCTTTTATCTATTCAATATTATCTATTATCTCTTATCTTAGGCGAGAATCGCCGCTTTTGGCACCCCCTACGCGAATCGAACGCATAACTAACCCTTAGGAGGGGTTTATTATATCCATTTAACTAAGGGGGCGAATTAAATATTAAGTTGTATTATTAGGAGTAAGTACTAAACCACTCCTAAGGGTTAGTTAAATAGGGTTTATTCATACGGCGTAGCCGTATTGCGGTTCTTGGGACCCGTTCAAAATCTTTGATTTTGCAAACGGGTAAGGTTCGCATATCCATTTAACTAAGGGGGCGAATTCTTTAATATATTACACTAAAACAAGTTTAATGTCAACAAAAAGCGCCCGACAGAAATACTGTCGGGCGCTTTTGTTTTACCAGGTAAGAGTGTTGTTTGTGAATATCTTTTTAAATGAGTTAAGGGTGGTGTCTTCACGAATGGGATCTTCGCCGTTTCCAAAATATTCAAGCACGGGTTCGTGGAGTTCTTCAATTCTTTCTAGTTTGCCCGAAATAAAATCTTCAAGCCTTTTTATACAGTGTTCGGTGCGAACTATCATACCACCTACGCGAATATCCTGCACGTCAAAACCTTGTGGCTTGTTTTCATACATCCATTGCGTTTCAAAAGCGGTATAAAATTCTTTCATTCTGCGAAGTAAAAGTTTGCAGTCTTTAAGTATAAGGGCAAGTTCCTGTTTATCATTTGCAAGGTAAGCAGGGCGTATTCTGAAACTTAAATCTGCCTTTAATGCGCATACCTTGCAAAGCGAAGAAAGGGTTTTAAATAAATAACCCCAACTTTCGTTCCTTGTATATCTTGCAAGTTTTCTTGAAAGGGATAAAAATTCGCGCCCAGCATCTTCCTTTATTCTTGCATCCATTTTACCTGTGAATAAATCGTTATAAAGCAAATATTTATGTGGGTTCACAAGTCTTGCGTGGCTATTTAGGTCGGTCAATAAAAAAGCATCGAACGAAATACCAAACTGTTTTTTAAACTTTGCTTTAATATCCTTCATATTTCGGTTACCCTTTGCATATTCACTGGCAAAAAATATGCAGGGAAGAACAGAAAATTTAGAACATTCGGCAGTATCGTCGCCCCAAAGGGTAAAGAAAACATCCTTAACACCAGCCTTTTTACATTCTGTGAGCGCGGTCTTGGTGGCTTTAATGGAAAATGCGTTGTGTGGCGCAAAGCCACTCCAAGTCCAAAAACCACCTGCAAACCAAGTGCCTTTTTTAATTTTTTCGTGTGCGCGAAGCATGCCTTTATAACGGTCTTTATCGTGCGAGTAATAGTCCCAATAAACAAGCTCTACATTATCGGGAATAAGCGCCTTGATTTTGTCGGGCACGGTAATATTTGCATCGTAATAATTGCCGTTTGTGGCAAGACGGAAAAACATATCCGACCACATAGAAAGGGTGTAACCATACTTTTTGGCAAGTTCAGCAATACGGGCAAGGTGTTCTACAATAAGTTTTGTGTGGTCGGCATCTCCGTGAATGTCGTAGTATTTTCCACGACCTACCATATGGGCTTCATCCATACCAATATTTATATGTCTAGCAGACAGACTTTCGCTTAAACTTTTAAACATATTGTCAATAAGTGTGTAAACACGCTCATCCCCAATAAGTAAAATATCGTCGCAGTCAACCATATCTTTGTAAACGGGAATATCTACAACTTCGTTAAGGTGGGCAAGTGTTTGAATGCAAGGAATTACTTCAACACCTTTTGCCACTGCGTAAGCATCAATTTCACGAAGTTGTGCCTTTGTGTATTTACCTCTGCCGTGCCCAAAATAAATATTGTCATCTACTTCATAAGTGTCTTCCATATAAAGAAAAAGGGAATTGTATCCAAGCGAAGAAGTTATATCGGTCCACCTTTTTATAGTGTCTACCGTCATAACTGCATTTCTTGAACAGTCTATCATGGTTCCAAAATGGCGGAAATTATCAATATGTTCCATCTTTCAAACACCCCAATTTGATAAAATAAATTCTAATGTATAAATATCACAAAAAAATGCTCTGGTCAATATAATTTTCGTATAAATATACTTGTAATGAGAAATTTAGTGTGATATAATCATAAAGTATAGTATATTATTGTAAGGGGGCTTGCTAATGCCTAATAAAAAAGGTGGAATAACCTTGGCAGGTAACGTTTTAACCGACGTTGTAAAAACGGTTGACTGTTACCCCAAAATTGGAATGCTTGCCAACATTTCCGAAGTAAGCCGTGCAGTTGGTGGTTGTGTGCCAAACACGGGAATAGACCTAAAAAAAATAGATAGTAATCTTCGTGTTACAGCTATTGGCAAAATCGGTAACGATGAAGGTGGCAAATACCTAATTGAACAGTTCGAAAAGTACGGACTGGAACACGACAAAATTAAGGTAAGCCAAACAAAACCCACAAGCTTTAGCGATGTTATCAGTATGCCGTCGGGCGAGCGCACATTTTTCCATGCCCGTGGCGCAAATGCCGAATTTTCCCCCGAAGATATAGATGTTTCGGCGCTTGACTGCGAAATTTTCCATATCGGCTACATACTTCTTTTAGACGCTATGGATAAAGCCGATGCCACACACGGTACGGTAATGGCAGGTCTTTTAAAGGCCGTGCAAGAAAAGGGAATTAAAACTTCAATAGACGTAGTAAGCGATTCTACGGCAGACTATAAGGCAAAAATTATTCCTGCATTAAAATACAGCAACTACGCTATAATGAACGAAATTGAAAGTGGAATGATAACCGACCTTGACCCATATAATGCCGACGGCACCTTAAATGTTGCCAATATCCGTAAAACAATGGAAGAAATGGCAAAGCTTGGTGTTAAAGATAAAATCATTATCCACTGTAAAGAAGCTGGCTTCTGTTTAGATGTTAAATCGGGCGAGTTTACAGCTTCGCCGTCGCTAAATATCCCCAAGGAAGAAATTAAGGGAAGTGTTGGCGCAGGCGACGCCTTTTGCGCAGGCGCACTTTACGGAATCTACCACAATTTCCCCAATAAAGAAATTTTAGATTTTGCTTCAGCAGCTGCTGCTTGCAACCTTTTTGCAGAAAATTCAATTGACGGTATGAAGCCGGCAGAAGAAATTAAAAATATGGCCGCAAAATACGGCAGAAAAGAGATAGAATTATGTTAGTAAACCTTAACGATGTACTTAAAAAAGCACAGGCAGAACACTATGGTCTTGGTCTTTTCAACACCACCGATACCGATATGGCAGAAGCAGTTATTGCTGCAGCCGAAGAAATGAATTCCCCCGTAGTTATCGGTACAGCCGAAGTTCTTTTACCTTTTGGCGAACTTAAGCTTATTGCACCTTCACTTAAAGCACTTGCAGAACGTGCAAAGGTTCCCGTAGTTCTTCATTACGACCACGGTCTTACCTTCGACCGTTGTATTGAAGCATTAAAGCTTGGTTTTTCAAGCATTATGTTCGACGGTTCGGCAGGGGACTACGAACAAAACCTTAAAGACACAGCCGAAATGGTTAAAATTGCCCATTCCTTCGGCGCAACCGTAGAAGGCGAAATCGGTCATGTTGGTCAGGCTGCAACAGGCGACGGCGAACATACCGATATGTACACAACCCCCGAAGAAGCAAAGGCTTTTGTCGATGCTACCGGTGTAGATGCACTTGCAATTGCCATTGGTACAGCGCACGGCGCATACAAAACTGCACCCAAGCTAGATATTGAACGCTTAAAGGAAATCAGAGCTACTATCGATACACCCCTTGTTCTTCACGGTGGTTCGGGTCTTTCCGACGACGACTTCAGAAACACCATCGCAGGTGGTATTGCCAAGGTTAACATCTTTACCGACCTTTGCCTTGCAGGAGTAAAGGCAATGGAACAGGGCTTGGCAGAAGGCAAAGATTATTTAACCATTCGCAATATGAAGGTAGAAGAAATTAAGAAAGCCGTTATGAAGAAAATGGAACTTTTCGGTTCTAAAGGAAAGGCATAAGGTGAGCTTATGAAGGTTTTAGCTATTGCCTGTCATCCCGACGATATGGAAATTTCCTGTGGTGGAACACTTTTAAAATGCTTAAAGCGTGGCGACGAAGTAACGGTCTGCCATGTTGCTAACGGAGATATGGGACACGTTGTTATAATGCCCGAAGAACTTCGTTTAGTAAGAATACAAGAAGCGCAAGATGCAGGAAAACTTGGTGGTCTTAAGGTTGTTACTTGCGATATTGGCGACCTTCGCATTAACGGTAGCGACAGAACACAAATAGATACACTTGTTAAAATTATTCGTGCCGAAGCGCCCGACGTAATTATTACCCACGCACCCAACGATTATATGTGCGACCATGTAGAAGTTTCAAAGCTTGTACAAAACGCATCATTTTCGGCATCCTGCCCACACTACGAAATGGAATTAGGCGAAGCTTGCAAGGTTACACCACTTTACTATATGGAAAACTACCATTTAGTAGATTGCGAACCTACCGAATATGTAGATATTTCGGAAGAATTAGAGCTTAAGCTTGAAATGCTTGCCTGTCATAAAAGTCAGGTTGTTTGGCTTAAAGACCACGACAACAGCGACGTTTTAGAAGATACCCGTGCGCTTGCCCGCGTTCGTGGTATTCAGTGTGGCGTTAAATATGCCGAAGGCTTCCGTCAATTTTTGGCAGCAGATCGCTTGACCACAAAGCGTATGCTCCCCTAACATAAATTATAAAAGTAAGGAGAAATAATTATGGATTTTAACTCAACAGTAAAAGGTTCAGCACTTGAAGGCTTCTATCCTGCAGGATGGGACTTCGAAAAAATCGATGCCTGCATTGGCGCACCCGAAACCATTACCGACCATCAGGCACATTGGAACGATAACTTCACACCAATTAAGTGCGATAGCCTTGGCGAATTCGAAACCTATATGGGACACGAAATTGCAATGCAAATTAAGCTTGCTAAAGAAAGAAATGAACAAATTGCTTTCATTCTTCCTGTTGGTCCTATGGGTATGTACAAGTGGGTAGTTTACTTCCTTAAGGCTTGGAACGTTTCTTGCGAACACGTTCACACCTTCAATATGGACGAATGGGCAGATGGCGACGGAAACACCCTTCCTGCCGATAACACAGGTTCTTTCAAATATGCAATGGAACAGGCGCTTTTCGGCCCCCTTGGCGAACTTACCGTTCCTGTTAGTCAGCGCAACTTCGCACTTAAAGAAAACCTTCCCACATACCCCGAAAAAATTGCTAAATTAAAGGCAGAAGGCGCAAAACTCGTACTTGTTTACGGTATCGGCAGAATGTGCCACATTGCTTTCTGGGAACCCACCTTCGCAGCCGATTACGAAAGCGCTGCAGAATGGGAAGCAGCACCTTACAGAATTGGCGCTAAAATTCACCCATTAACCGTTGAACAAAATGCGCTTACAAGCTTCAAGTCAAGAACACCATTAGTACCTTGCCGTGCTAACACAATCGGCCCCGGAATCTTCCTTAAGGCAGATTACGCTATCGGTGGTGCAGACGGTACTCTTGGCCGTGGAATGCAGTGGCAGGGACTCTCTCTTTGGATGACACTTCGTCACGAAAAGACACCTTGGATCACATCTACCTACATTCCTACAATTCCCGGTAAACTCTTCTTCCTTAAAGAGCTTGCAGGTCCACTCGAAGCTGAATGTAACTAATAAACAATTAAAAATTCTGGGTCGGGATATTTTGTCCCGACCCTTGTTTTATGCTTCTTTACTTGACAAAAGTGGAAAACTGATATATTATTATATAGAATATAGCCTACTAATAGGAGCAAACTAATGAAAATTAAAATTGCCGAGCTTAATGTAGATATTGCCAACCGTGGCAGTTATATCGAAAAACTCAGCGAAAAATATATAACAGACTTTACCACGCCCGATATTAGCATTAAGGTTACTAACGAAGAAATTGAAGCCGAGCGCAACGCTGTAGATTTTAAATATGGCGCAAACTATTGCGAAGCCACTGCAGCCTACCGAAAAATTGGCTACAAGCTTCCAAATTTCGAAGCCTTCATTCTTCACGGCGCAACCTTCCGTTATAAAGATAGGGGAATTACATTTCTGGCATCGTCAGGAACAGGCAAAAGCCGACACATGCAAAATTGGATAACCCTGTTTGGCGACGAAGTGGAAGTTATTAATGGCGATAAACCTATAATTAGGTTTAAAGATAATTTACCTTTTGCTTATGGTACTCCTTGGTGCGGAAAGGAAAACCTTTCAAGCAATACGTCGGTTCGTCTTACCGACATTTGCTTTATTGTAAGGGGTAAAGAAAATAAAACTCGCTTACTTTCTAAAGAAGACATTACCCTTAAACTTTTAAATCAGGTAGTAATTCCAAAGGGAAGTAAAAACATTGTTAAAACGCTTGAACTTATTGATCGCATGGTTAAACAGTGTAACGTGTGGGAAATTAAATGTACAGCCGACATTTCTTCGGCGCAGGTTTCAAGCAAAGCTATTTTAGGAGAGAAATAATATGAAGCTTAAAACAAAGTATATTCTTCGTTCGGTTGCCGATAAAACTGTTGCAATTGCGCTCGAGCAGGGCGACGAAAAGACCGATGGTGTTATAACCCTTAACGAAACAGGCGCCTTCATTTTCAGCCGAATTAACGAACAGGCCGATTTTAATAGCATTGTTGAAGACTTCTTTAACGAGTACGACGTAACCCGTGAAGAAGCCGAAAAAGCCGTTAGCAGCTTTGTAGAAACTCTCAAAAATTCCGAGCTTCTTGAAGACGACGGTCAAAAGAAAATGAAATTCTAAACTAAAAGCCACGAGTTTAAGCTCGTGGCTTTTTTATACTATAAAATAAAAGCCGTGAAAATTCACGGCTTCTTTTTTATTTTTCATCAATAAAATCAATTGCAGCAAGTGCAGCAATTGCACCATCTGCAGCAGCAGTGGCTACCTGACGAATACGCTTGCTTCTGCAGTCGCCTGCAACAAAAATGCCTGCGCAGTCTGTTTTGCAGTCTTCGCAGGAATCGGCATAGCCCCAATTGTTAAGCGCAATATGTTCACTAAAGGGTTCGTTTTGTGGAACAAGACCAATAGCAACAAACATACCGTCAATATCAAGGGTGCGTGCTTCGCCGTTTTCGTTTTCAACCTTAATTCCAACAAGCTCGCTGTCGCCCAAAAGTTCTTTAACAACTGTGCCTAAAATAATTTCTACATTATCTTTGCCAACAAGTTGTTCTTGAAGCTTTTGTTCGCCTGTTAAGTAACCAAGATTTTGAACAACATAAACCTTGCTTGCTAAATCGGAAAGAAGAAGTGCTTCTTGTAAAGCAGAGTTTCCACCACCAATTACAGCAACGGTTTTGTTTTCGTAAAATGCGCCGTCGCAAACAGCACAGAAGGAAATTCCTTCGCCAACAAATTGTTCTTCACGGTCAAGACCTAACATTCTGTGTTTTGCGCCTGTTGCAATAATAACAGATTTGCCTTCAAAATTGCCACCGTCGGTGTTAACCGTAAAGTTTTCGCCCCTATTAATGCCTGTAACTTCGCACATTTCAACTTCTGCGCCTTGCTCTAACACCTGTTCAATTAATTTTTCGGCAAACTCATTACCCGAAACCGATAAAAAGCCGGGAATGTTTTCAACCTTTGGCGAATAGGTTATTTGACCACCAAATGTAGCCTTTTCAATAACCAAAACAGATTTATTTGCCCTCTTAGCATAGAGGGCGGCGGTCAACCCTGCAGGGCCGCCGCCGATGATTATAATGTCATACATATTAAAATGTCCCTTAAAATTATTTAAGATTATACGCCAAGAAATTTCTTAATATCGGAAACGCCTGCGTACTTGGAAACCACACCGTCTTTAACAACTACAAGTGTGGGAGCCTGCTTAACGCCGAATTCGGTTGCTAAATCTGCATGTTCGTTTGCAAGGAGCTTATCGTAAGCGAAGCCTGCTTTATCAAGGAAGGAACAAGCAATTTTGCAGTTAGGGCAGGTAGCAGTTGTGAAAAGGTAGCTAGCGTCGCCGGAAGCAACCTCTTCTTCGCAAGCACAAGCTTCTTGTGCTACACCTTCGTGGGTAAGCTTGGAATTAGCTATATCGTAAACCTTTCTGTCCTTGTATTCCTGTGTTTTACCATCATTCCAGTTTTGAACAGGACGATAGTAACCGGTAATACGGCTGTAAACTTCGGTCTTTTCGCCACAGTCGGGGCAAGCATATTCTTCGCCTGCAATGTAGCCGTGGCACTTACATACAGAATATGTTGGGGACATGGTGTAGTAAGGTAAGCGATAGTTTTCAGCAATTTTGCGAACAAGGTTAGCAGCAGCCTTCCAGTCGGGAAGCTTTTCGCCAAGGAATGCATGGAATACAGTACCGGAAGTGTAAAGTGTCTGCATTTCGTCTTGAACGTCGAGTGCTGTGAAGATATCTTCGGTGTAACCAACAGGAAGGTGTGAAGAGTTGGTGTAGTAAGGAGTTTCGCCTGCGCCCTGACCTGCAGTAATGATGTCGGGGTAGTGCTTTAAGTCGTGCTTTGCAAGACGGAAAGCAGTAGATTCAGCAGGTGTAGCTTCAAGGTTGTAAAGATCGCCGTATTCAACCTGATAGTCGGAAAGGCGTTCTCTCATGTGGTTAAGAACTTCCTTGGTGAAGTCTTGAGCTTCGGTTTCAACAAGGTTCTTCTTAATCCATTTAGCGTTAAGGCAAGCTTCGTTCATACCAACAAGACCAATGGTAGAGAAGTGGTTGTTGAAGGTGCCAAGGTAACGCTTGGTGTAGGGGTAAAGACCGGCATCAAGAAGCTTGGTAATAACTGTACGCTTAACCTTTAAGGAACGAGCAGCAATGTCCATCATTTTGTCAAGACGAGCATAGAAGTCTGCTTTGTTTTCTGCAAGGTAAGCAATTCTTGGCATGTTAATTGTAACAACGCCTACGGAACCGGTAGATTCACCACTTCCGAAGAAACCACCCGACTTCTTGCGAAGTTCACGAAGGTCAAGACGAAGTCTGCAGCACATTGAACGTACATCGGAAGGTTCCATATCGGAGTTGATGTAGTTAGAGAAGTAAGGAGTACCGTACTTTGCTGTCATATCGAAAAGAAGCTTGTTGTTTTCGGTTTCGGACCAGTCGAAGTTTCTTGTGATAGAGTAGGTAGGAATAGGATACTGGAAGCCACGGCCGTTAGCATCACCTTCAATCATGATTTCGATGAATGCCTTGTTAACCATATCCATTTCTTTTTTACAGTCTTTATACTTAAAGTCCATTTCCTTGCCGCCAACAATACAGTTGAGTTCTGCAAGGTCGTTTGGAACTACCCAGTCAAGAGTGATGTTGGTGAAGGGAGATTGTGTACCCCAACGTGAAGGAGTGTTTACACCGTAAATGAAAGACTGAATGCATTGCTTAACTTCTTTGTAGGTAAGGTTATCTACCTTAACAAAGGGAGCAAGATATGTGTCGAAAGAAGAAAATGCCTGAGCGCCTGCCCATTCGTTTTGCATAATGCCAAGGAAGTTAACCATTTGGTTGCAAAGTGTAGAAAGGTGAGCAGCAGGAGCAGAAGTGATTTTTCCGGGAACACCACCAAGACCTTCTTGAATTAACTGCTTTAAGGACCAACCTGCGCAGTAACCGGTAAGCATTGAAAGGTCGTGAATGTGAATGTCTGCGTTTCTGTGAGCGTTGCCGATTTCATCGTCGTAGATCTCGGAAAGCCAATAGTTAGCAGTAACAGCGCCCGAGTTAGAAAGAATAAGACCACCAACAGAATATGTAACTGTGGAGTTTTCCTTAACACGCCAGTCGTTTACGTTAAGGTAGTTGTCTACAATAGCCTTGTAGTCTACCATAGTAGCGTTTAAGTTACGAATCTTTTCTCTTTGACGACGGTAAATAATGTAAGCTTTAGCAACGTCGTCGTAGCCTGCTTTAATAAGTACAGATTCAACTGCGTCCTGAATGTGTTCTACCTGAATTTGACCGTTTTCAATTTTGGGTTCAAATTGAGCAGTAACTTTGAGCGCTAAGAAATCAATGATATCTTGATTGAATTGCTTTTGGCAAGCGTCGAATGCCTGGAAGATTGCTGTGGAAATTTTGGATAAGTCAAAAGGAATGACTTTTCCGTCACGTTTTACGACATTATACATCTTTTTTCTCCTTTATTTTATTTTTTATATTACATTTTTCGCGCTTTTTGCGAGTGTACACCCATTATATAGTGAAACAGACAGCTTGTCAAGGGCAAAAATACAATATATTGTGTTTATTTTTTTGTGCAAAAACTATATTTAGTGTGTTAAAGTAAGCAAAAACCCTTTAAAATAAAGGAAAAGAGAGCCTTTTTAGACTCTCTTTAGTAATTTTATATTCCTCTAATTTCCACATTTCCAACAACATCTTGTGCAGCAAGTTGCATTTGCTCTAAAACCGACCTATCGTGCGCCGTTAAACCTTCGCCAATAATATCGCCCGAGTCCACAAAATTTTGTAAAAAGTACTTTTTAGCGCCCTTAATGGTAAGTGCTAAAGACTTAATATCTTCTACCGTATGAAGTTCCTTAACAATTGTTGTACGGAATTCAAAATCTAAACCACTGCCAATTAAAAATTCTATACTTTCTTTAATAGGCGAAAAATCGAAATCTTTAATTCCAACCGTTTCGGCATATTTTTCGGGGCAGTTCTTAATATCCATAGCCACATAATCAACAAGCCCTGCATTTACAACTTCTTTAAGCTTTTCGGGGTAGCAACCGTTGGTGTCAAGCTTAACGGCATAGCCAAGTTCCTTTATCTTTTTAATAAAATCGGTAATACCTGCTTGTAAAAGTGGTTCGCCACCCGTAATGCAAACGCCGTCTAAAAGACCCTGCCTTTTACTTAAATAAGAAAGAATTTCATCTTCGGTAAAGGTAACGTCGTTTTTGCCTACAACCAACGATGCGTTGTGGCAAAAGGGGCAACGTAAATTGCAACCATAGGTAAAAACAGTTGCAGCAACCTTACCGGGAAAATCTAATAATGTCATTTTTTGAAAACCACTAATTCTCATATTAATATATAACTCCAATTTTAAAGTGTGAAATTATCATAAAATAAAAGGCAAGGTTTGTCAAGCAAACAAAAAATGCCAAAGCAAAAGCTTTGGCATTTTGGTTTTAAATATTTAAGCGTTTTCAGCTTCGAACTTTTTAATAAATTCGCAAAGTGCTTCAACACCTTCGGTGGGCATTGCGTTGTAGATAGAAGCACGCATACCACCAACACTGCGGTGTCCCTTAATGTTAGCAAAGCCTGCAGCAGTTGCTTCCTTAACGAATTTAGCGTTAATTTCATCATCTTCTGCACGGAATGTTACGTTCATCATAGAACGGCAGCAATGCTTAACAGGGTTCGAGAAAAGTTTAGAAGCATCTAATGTGTCGTAAAGCATTTGAGCCTTCTTAACGTTAATTTCCTTCATTGCTTCAAGACCACCGATGCTCTTAATCCATTTAAGAACAAGACCACAAACATAGATGGGGTAGCAAGGTGGAGTATTGTACATAGATTCGTTTTCTGCCATGGTAGCATAGTTGCACATAGTAGGAACGGTTTTAGCAAGGTCTTCGGTTAAAAGGTCTTCACGTGCAATTACAATGGTAAGACCTGCAGGAGCAACGTTCTTTTGTGCGCCGGCATAAATAAGACCGAATTTGCTTACGTCAACGGGTTCGGAAAGAATGCAGGAAGACATATCTGCAACAAGGGGAACGTCGCCTGTTTCGGGGATGTATTTCCACTTTGTACCGAAAATGGTGTTGTTGTAGCAGATGTGAACATAGTCTGCGTCAGGACGAAGGTCAAGTTCTTCCTGTTCGGGAATTCTTGTGAAGTTTTCTTCTTTGGTGGTTGCAGCAAGATGTGCATCGCCAAACTTTTGTGCTTCTTTGTAAGCCTTGCCGGAGAACTGACCGGTTACAATGTAGTCTGCCTTGCCGGTTTTCATAAGGTTCATAGCAACGTTAGCAAATTGCATAGAAGCGCCGCCCTGAAGGAACATAACCTTATAGTTGTCGGGGATATTCATTACTTCGCGAAGGTCTGCTTCAGCCTCTTTGATGATAGCGTCGTACACCTTGGAACGATGGGACATTTCCATAACGCTCATACCTGAACCGTTATAGTTCATCATATCATCTCTTGCTTGCTCTAAAACAGAAAGAGGAAGCATAGAGGGGCCTGCCGAGAAATTGTAAATACGATTATACATATTTATTGCCTCCTATAATTTAATATATTAAAGCTATTATACTCCAAAACAAAAATACTTGCAACAATTTTGTGAAAAATTTATCAAAGAAACGAAAAAAATTTCAGCTTAACCCACGTTAAGCTGAAACTTTTTCTAAATAGTGTTTATAAACCTTTTGCATAAAATCTTCGGTAACGCCAAAACGGTCGGCAAGCGCCGAAATGGCTTCGTCGCCCTGCTTTATTGCCCTTTTAAGCTCGAAAAGGGGAACAAGCCGTTCAATTGCCCAGCTTTCTGCCTTTTTTTCAAGCTTTACCCTAATAAGTGAACCGTCTTCAAGGCTGTATGCCCCACCCGAAAAGCAATGGCCAAGCTCGTGCGCTAAAATAATTTTTTCGTCATTTTCGCTGCAACCGTCGTGTAATGCAATATAAAACTTGCCGTCATCTTCAAGCACTAGTCCACGGCTTTCTTTAAGTGGAAAAAAGCTTACCGAAATACCCTGTTGTTCGGCTATATTATAAAGATTGTTTTTCTCCATTATCGTTTTCTTTCTCTTTCCTTTACATAGGCGGCAAAATGCATTACTTCTTCAACCATAGCGTCGGTAATACCTTCTTCGCCACCAAAAAATGCAACCTTTAAATTAATCTTTTCGGGGGACGGGGCTTCTCCCGAAAGTAAATATTCAACACTTACCGAAAAATATTCGGCAATTTTCTGCAGAGTGGTAGCAGAAAGGCTTTTATTTCTTCCCATTTTGAAGTCGGTAAGTGATGCTCGTGGTATTGAACACTTTTTGCAAAGCTCGGTTATATTCATCCCGTGCGATTTACAAAGTGCTTCTATTCTTGCATAAATTTCGTTCATAAAGAACTCTCCTTACTAAAAAGCAAATATTTTACTGAAAAACGAAAAAATGTCCTTGACAATTACTGAAAAGCGTAATATAATAGCCTTGCGATTACGGAATTCAGTAATTTATTTAGGTTACATCTGAATTGTATTACATAATTCAGTAAATGTCAAGTGTTTTTTAAGGAGGTTTTAAGATATGTACTGTTGTACGGACTGTGGCGCAGAATTTGAATATGTAGAAATAGTTTTTGAAACTCACGGGCTTAGCACGCCACCTTACGAAAGAATAAAAAGGTGTCCTGCTTGCCACGGTACCGAACTGACCTATAAAGAAAATACACATTGCAAATTTTGTGGTTCACGCCTTAACGGAAAAGAAGAATATTGCAGTGAAAAATGCAAAAAGCTTGGCGAAAAATATTATGCCGAGCAAACAAAACGAAGAAATCTATTCAAAAACTCATCGGTTGCAGTTGCCGTAAGGGAAGTGGCAGAGTACAACAAAGCACACTCAACCAAATATTCTTACGGTCAGTATTTTGCCTTAAAGGCAAGTGGGGGTCTTAAATGAACATAGCAGAAACCAAAAAATATTTAGAAAATTATAGGCGCAATATGGCGCGTGTGGCACGCCTTAAAAACGATATTCAGCTTTTTTCGGTGTCTGCGCCAATACTTCAAAAAGAAATTGAAGAATGTATAAAAAACAGTAATATGATAGAAGGTATTATAATTTCGCACACAAACAATTGCCAGCGTGAAATTATGCTGCGCAAATATGTGTATGGTCAAACGCTCGAAAAAATTGCCGAAGACCTTAACTATTCGCCCCGTCATATTCAAAGAATACTTAACGCTGCAGTTTCGGCTGTTGGCGCTACCATAAATTAAAAAGAGGCAGGATAACCTGCCTCTAAATTTTTACTGTACTGTATTGTTTTCGGTACCGTTGCGTAAAAGCTCTGTAATTAAGGAGTTGTTAAGTTCCTTTTTAAATATGCTGTTGCCGTTAACCGAAATAATATCAATGCTTGTTACAGCCATTGCTGTACTTAAACGCCAAAGTTGCTTTTTGTAATCGAACGAATGGTAATGCTTGTGTTCGTGTCCATGGTGGTAAAGAACGATGTTTCCGGTTGTTCTGCTACCAAAATCGGCGCTAACAGGATAATCGCCACCCTGCTTGAAACGGTCTTTTGTTTGGTATGCTTCAAGCAAACCTTCAAGGTCGCCGGGGGAGTAAGCATCAATAGAAGCCTGTTCAGCTGTCATATTAGCGTGTGAGAATACAAGACATTCGTCAAAGTCGCCCTGAAGACCTTTTTCGGCAAGCCACTTAATTTGAGCTTCGTGGTATAAACCGTAGTTAGGACGAGCAGTAACTTCGCCCTTGGAATCGAATGTGAAACGGTCATCGTTGTAGTCAAGGCAAAGAATACGTGTTGTTTTGCCGTTCTTTTCTAAATCGTAATAATAGTATTTAGAAATAGATTTTCCACCGTGGCTATAGCTGCTATCGCGAACTATATCAACATTAATAAATTCATCCATAACGCCACGGCTCCAGTCAAGGTCGGAAAGATGCCAATTGTCAACAGATTGGGGCTGATTGGGGTTGTTTCCACGGTAAATAGAGTGGCCTGTGTTATCGTCGTGGTTACCCGAAAGAACGAAAACAGGCTTTGTGCATTCTTTAAGGGGAGCTAAAATTTCTTGAAGCTGACCTAAAAGGTGCTTACCAACGGTAATGTTGGGGTCTTTTTCTTTTGCCTGCTGATAGTTAGGACTATCGGGAGTTTCGTATCCGTTTACAATGTCGCCACCAATAACAACAAAGTCAACCTGGTCGGAATTGTTTGCTATTGTTACAACGGTTGTAATATATTCATGCAATTCTTCAAGCTGTTTTGCAGTTTCTTCAAGGGTGTTGTAGGTACGAATTCCGTCGCCGTCAAGGTCATCTACACCCGAACCGTAGTGAATATCGGTAATAAATAAATAGTTAACAGATTCATTTCCGGTTTTTAAGAAGTCGTTTACAAGCTTAATTTTAGGCTGTAATTCCATAGCCTTTCTTGTGCCGCAAACTACAAGGGAAGCAAGGTCTGACGGAGCTTCAATTTTAATGTCTGCAAGGCTTCCCTTAACCACAAATCTTACATAGCAGTCGCTTTTAAGGGTAAGTGTGCCGGTTTGAAGCACGGGGTTGTAGCCGTCTAATGACTGACCTGCGCCCTGCATTAAAATTTGGTTTACGGTAAAGGAATTTGAAAAACAGTAAATACCAAATTCGCTATCGCAGGAAACGGTAGAACCCGAAGGAAGATAAACGTAATCTTTAGTCATACTCTCGTAAGCGTCATCTGCTTCAAGGGTAAATTCCGAAATAGAAGAGTAGTTGATTTTACCTTTTTCAAAGTTCTTAATTGTAAGGTCAACCGGCGCTAGCACAACTTCTGTTTGGGGTTGGCTAGATGTGTTTGTGGTTGTGTTGTCGCCACAAGCCACAAAAGATGTAATAATGAAAATTAAACTAAGGGTAATCGCTAAAATTCGTTTCATAGTTATTGCTCCTTAATTAAAATAAATTATTCCTGTGCCTGTTTTAATGCTTTGGTTTCAATTTCATTTACAGCACGAGCTATAAAGTCTTCCTGACTCATTGCGCCAAGGTCGCCCTTTTCGCCACGTCCTCTTACAGAAACGGTGCCGTTTTCTACTTCGCTGTCGCCAACTGTTAACATATAAGGAATACGCTGAAGTCTTGCTTCTCTTATCTTGTAACCAATCTTTTCGTTTCTGGTGTCAACTTCAACACGCATACCAAGCGATTCAAGCTTTGCTTTAAGCTCATAAGCGTAATCGTGATGACGGTCGGCAATAGGAAGAATTCTAATCTGTTCAGGTGCAAGCCATAAGGGGAATGCGCCTGCATACTTTTCAATAAGAAGTGCAAGGGTGCGTTCGTAACAACCAATAGAAGTTCTGTGAATAATATAGGGGTTCTTCTTGGTTCCGTCGGAATCGGTGTATTCCATACCAAACTTTTCGGCAAGCATTTGGTCAATTTGAATGGTAATAAGGGTGTCTTCCTTGCCGTGAACATTTTTAATTTGAATGTCAAGTTTAGGTCCGTAGAATGCAGCTTCGCCAACGCCAACCTTGTAAGGAATCTGGAGGTTGTCAAGAATTTTGTACATTACGCCCTGTGCTTCATCCCATTGTTCAGTGGTACCAACATACTTTTCACGGTTACTTGGATCCCATTGGCTGAAACGGTAGGAAACATCGTCATAAAGACCTAATGTTTTAAGCATAAATACGCAAAGTTCAAGGCAGGACTTGAATTCGTCTTCTAATTGGTCGGGGGTACACATAAGGTGTCCTTCGGAAATGGTGAACTGACGAACACGAATAAGACCGTGCATTTCGCCACTTTCTTCATTTCTGAAGAGTGTAGATGTTTCGTTATAACGAAGTGGTAAATCACGGTAAGAACGTGGACGGTTTAGGTATGCTTGATATTGGAAGGGGCAGGTCATAGGACGAAGTGCAAAACATTCTGCTTCTTCGTTTTCGGCATCGCCCATTACAAACATACCATCACGGTAGTGGTCCCAGTGTCCCGAAATTTTGTAAAGATCGCTTTTAGCCATAAGGGGAGTTTTGGTAAGCTGCCAACCACGCTTTTGTTCTTCATCCTCAACAAAACGCTGTAAAAGCTGAACAACTCTTGCGCCCTTTGGAAGCATAATGGGAAGACCCTGACCAATAAGTTCACTAGTGGTAAAAAGTTCAAGCTCACGGCCAAGCTTGTTGTGGTCGCGAAGCTTTGCTTCTTCTATTCTTTTAAGGTGTTCTTCAAGCTCTGCAGCCTTGGGGAATGCAGTACCGTAAATGCGCTGAAGCATTTTTCTTGAAGAATCGCCACGCCAATATGCACCGGTTGCGGAAGTTAGCTTAAATGCCTTAACAAGACCTGTGGACATAAGGTGTGCGCCTGCGCAAAGGTCGGTAAATTCGCCCTGCTTGTAGAAGCTTATAACAGAACCTTCGGGTAAATCGTTAATAAGTTCAACCTTGTAAATTTCGCCCTGTTCTTCAAAGAACTTAACAGCTTCATCAAAGGGTAAAGTAAAGCGTTCAATAGCAAGGTTTTCCTTAACTATTTTCTTCATTTCTTCTTCAATTTTTGTTAAATGTTCGGGTGTGAACATAACAGGGGAATCAATATCATAGTAAAAACCGTCATCAACGGCAGGTCCAATAGCAAGCTTTGCTTCGGGATAAAGACGCTTTACAGCCTGCGCTAAAATGTGCGAAGCAGTGTGGCGATAGGTCCACTTGCCGTAATCGTCCTCAAAGGTTAAAAGTTCAACCTCGTCGCCGTCCTTAAGCTCGGCTCTAAGGTCGGCATTTTCGCCGTTTACACGTGCGGCACAAACATTTTTAAAAAAGCCGCCACCAAAAGATTTTGCAATGTCATAAGGGTTCATACCGTTTTCAAACTCTCTAACATCGCCACGAAGAGAAATCTTCATAAAAATACCTCCTAAAAAACAGAAAAACTCCGTCCTAATAACAGGACGAAGTTAAATATAAACTCCGCGGTTCCACCCGCATTGCGCCAAAAGACGCCACTTAAAGCCCCGTAACGAAGGGCAGACGTTCTGCTTATAACAGACACTCAGGGGTGGTCTTCGCCAATACACTTAATATGCAGGCTTTCAGCCGGGACCTGCACTCTCTAGAAAAAGAAGTATGGTTACTCTTCCCATCAACGCTTTATACAGACTAATTTTATAACTAAACCACAAAAAAGTCAAGAGTTTAAAAAACTTGAATAAATTTATAATATATGCTAATATTACATCGGTGATAAAAGTGTTTAATAAATTCAAAAAGAACTTTGGGTCTGCCTTCGATATGATGATAGTAGGCCTTGGCAACCCCGGTATAGAGTACGAAGGTACTCGCCACAATATTGGCTTTGCTGCTATGGATGCCATCTGCGAAAAGTTCGAAGTAAGCCTTAAAAAAATGAAGTTCGACGCCTATATTGGCGATGCCGAAATTGGCAAAAAAAGGGTGCTTTTAATAAAACCCTTAACCTATATGAACCTTTCGGGCAAATCTGTTGGTGCTGCTGCTAATTTTTACAAAATTCCTGCAGAAAATATACTTGTTATGTACGACGATATTTCCTTAAACCCCGGCACTGTAAGAATAAGGCGCAAGGGTAGCGCAGGTGGCCACAACGGAATTAAAGATATTATAGAAGTGCTTGGAAGCGATAACTTCCCACGCATTAAAATTGGTGTAGGCGCAAAACCCCACCCCGATTACGACCTTAAAGATTGGGTGCTTGGAAAGTTTAAAGCAGAAGATAAAGACGCTGTGGCAGCATCGCTTGAAACTACAGTAAAGGCTGTAAACGAAATACTTTCTCGCGGAATAGATTCCGCTATGAATAAATATTCCAAGTAAACGGAGAAAATATGAATTTTCTAAACTCGGTCATTACCCGAACAAAAGGCTATGGCGAAATTTTAAATTCGGTAATGGCAAATCGTTTGCCGGTAGAAGCAAACGGACTTTCTGGGGTGCATAAGGCAGTTTTAATTTCGGCGCTTATAAAGCAAACCGAAAAAAAGGCAGTGCTTATAACACCCGACGAAGCCGAAGCAGCAAAACTTGCCGAAGACCTTGAAGCGCTTAATGTGAAAACCCTGCTTTTCCCTTCAAGAGATTTGTTTTTAGGCAACCTAACAGCTGCTTCAAAAGAATATGAACATAAAAGAATAGACACCCTATCCAAACTTTTGGATGGGGCTTTTGAGCTGCTTTTATTACCTGTAGAAGCTGCAACACAGTACACCGTTTCGCCCGATGTTTTAAAAAATAGCAGAAAAAAGCTATCGGTTGGCGATACGGTCGATTTAGGCGAGCTATGTTCATTCCTTTTAAGCCTTGGTTATTCCAGATGCGAACTTATAGAAGGCGCAGGTCAATTCGCACTTCGTGGTGGCATTTTAGATATTTTCCCAACAAACAGAAAAGAACCTGTAAGAATTGAACTTTGGGGCGATGAAATAGATTCGCTTTCCACCTTCGATGTGCTTTCGCAAAGAAGAAACGAAAATATAGACTATATAGAAATTTTCCCTGCTACCGAAATAATTTCAAATAAAACCGAGCTTGCCGAAAAGCTTGAAAATTACCTTAAAACTACCAAAAAATTGTCCGACAAACAAAAGGCGGTTTTAAGGGGAGATATTGATGCGCTCGAAAGTGGAATTTCTTTTTCGCAAGACCGTTATATTCCACTAATTTCAAACGCCACCGTTTTTAATTATTTGGGCGAAGACAGCCTTGTTATAACAAGCGAAGCAGTGGCTGTAAAAGATCGCCTTAAAAATATAACCTTCCAAAGAAACGAAGATATTAAAACCTTTTTGGAAGAAGGCTTTTTATCTTCTAAAACTGCCAACCTTTATACCGACGAAGCCTTTATTTTAGGTCAAATGGAAAAGGGCATATTGCTAGATAACTTTATGCCGTCTTCCATTCCGTTCCACCTTAAAAATATCGTTACCTTCGACTTCAAGCGCAACTCTGCTTGGAGTGGGGATATTAGGGTTTTAAAAGAAGATATTCAGTACACGTTATCGGTTGGTGGTCTTGCAGTAATTGCTGCAGGAAGCGAAAAAGCAGCCGAAATTTTAAACCAAGATTTATGCCGTGCAGGCTTTAAAACAATGTTTTTAAAGGAAGTTAAAGGGCTTCCACAAAGGGGCGCCGTCGTAACGGTGGGTGGTCTTTCTTCGGGCTTTGAAATTCCCGAACTTAAATTTTTGTTCATTACCCATCGCCACGCCACACAAAACATTAAAAAGCGTTCTGCACCAAAAAATAAAAATGCCTACAATTCGCTGGAAGAATTAAAGTTTGGCGATTACGTTGTTCACGCATCCCACGGTATTGGTATTTTCGATGGTATTAATCGCATAACAAGTGGTGGCATTACTAAAGATTACATTAAAATTAAATATGCCAAGGGCGATGTGCTTTATGTTCCGGTAACACAGCTTGACCTTGTTTCAAAATATATTGGCGCAGCCGAAGAAGGCACCATAAAGCTTCATAAACTTGGTGGCGAACAGTGGCAAAAAACAAGAAAAAGGGTTAAGGGCGCCGTAAAAGAAATGGCTAAACAGCTTACAGCCCTTTACGCAAAGCGCCTTTCGGTAAAAGGCCACGCCTTTAGCGAAGACACCGACCTTCAAAACGATTTCGAACGCCGTTTCGAATACGAAGAAACCGAAGACCAGCTTCGCAGTATAAACGAAATTAAAAACGATATGGAACGCCCCGTTCCAATGGACCGACTTCTTTGTGGAGATGTTGGCTTCGGCAAAACCGAAGTTGCGCTTCGCGCTGCCTTTAAATGTGCAAGCGAAGGCAAACAGTGTGCCGTTTTAGTGCCTACAACCATTCTTGCTTGGCAGCACTATAATACAATTTTGCGCCGTTTTGGCGAAATGCCACTTGAAGTTCGTATGCTTTCACGCTTTGTAAGCCCCAAAGCACAGCAAAAAACCTTAACCGAACTTCGCAGGGGAAGTGTCGACCTTGTTGTTGGTACACACCGTTTAATTTCAAAGGATGTAGAATTTAAAGATTTAGGTCTTGTTATAATAGACGAAGAACAGCGTTTTGGTGTTGCCCAAAAGGAAAAGCTAAAGGAAAAATACCCTGCAGTAGATGTTTTAACCCTTTCGGCAACCCCCATTCCAAGAACGCTTAATATGGCAATGTCGGGCCTTCGTGATTTATCTTCAATAGATGAAGCTCCGGGCGACAGACACCCCGTTCAAACCTATGTGTTAGAGCAAAACGACGGTGTAATTTTAGAAGCTATAAGAAAAGAACTTCGCCGTGGGGGTCAGGTTTATTACCTACACAACAGGGTAGAAAGCATTGAACGAGTAGCCTTCAAGCTAAAAGAAGCCTTGCCCGATGCCAATATTGCCGTAGCACACGGTAAAATGACCGAAGAACAACTTTCTGACGTTTGGAAAAAGCTTGTAGAACAGGAAATTGATATTCTTGTTTGCACCACCATTATTGAAACGGGTGTAGATGTTCCAACTGCAAATACATTAATTATTGAAGATGCTGACCGTTTCGGCCTTTCACAACTTCATCAGCTTCGTGGTCGAGTTGGCCGTTCCCCAAGAAGAGCGTATGCCTATTTCTTCTACCGTCAGGGTAAAGGGCTTTCCGAAATTGCAACCAAAAGGTTAGATGCAATAAGGGAATACACAGAATTCGGTTCAGGCTTTAAAATTGCCATGCGCGACCTTGAAATAAGGGGCGCAGGAAGCCTGCTTGGTGCCGAACAGCACGGCAATATGGAAGCAGTCGGTTACGATATGTATCTAAAACTTTTAAATCGTGCAATGGATGAAGAAAAGGGAATTGTAAGCGAGCAAACGGCAGATGCCGAATGTCTTGTAGACCTTAACATTTCGGCGCATATCCCCGAAAGTTATATAGAAAGTTTGCCGGCAAGGCTTGGCATTTATCGCCGAATTGCCGAAATTAAAACAAACGAAGATGCATCGGATGTTATAGACGAATTATGCGACCGTTTCGGCGACCCACCAAACTCCGTGCTTGGACTTGTGGATATAGCCCTGTTTAGAAATAAGGCAGCAGCCAACGGAATTTTCGAAATAACACAGTCGGGCAAGGTGCTTGAAATAAAGGTTACCGAAATAAAGGAAGAACAGTTCACAAAACTTTTAACAGGTCTTGGTGGCAGGGTCTTTTTAAGGGCAACCGGCGCACCCGGTTATTCGGTAAAACTAAAAGACGGACAGTCGGCGCTTTCTGCGCTTAAAGAAATTGCAGAATTATTGTAGACTTTTTTTGAAATATATTGTATAATATCAAAGTTAATACAACTTTTGGAGGTCCAAAAATGAAAACCCTTAAAAAAGCGTTAGCATTATTATTAGCAGTAATGTTCGTTTTATCTATGGCTGCTTGCCATCCTAAAGACGAAGCTGCTATCACTGCAGGCGACTATGTAGTTACATCTGCAATGTATTCTTACTATCTCACTATGGCAGATTTAGAAGCAAAAAGCCTTATTGAAGCCAACGAAGAATACGATACAAAAGCTGCAGGCTTCAGCTACTATAAGCAAAAAATCGACAACGTTCCTTACGAAGAATACGTTAAAAACAAGGCGCTCGAAAACAGCCTTCGTTATTTAGCTTTAGAAAAGCTTTGTAAAGATGCAAAGCTTGAAATTCCTGCCGAAGATATTAAAGGTATGGAATCTACTGCTGATTACTATTGGAACTATTCTTACGGTTATGTTCTTATGCAAAACGGCGTTAGCTTCGAAACATACAAGAAAATCTTTATGAACGATGCACTTTATAGCGAATACTTCGACTATCTTTATGGTGCAGAGGGCGAAAAAGCTGTCGATGCAGAAAGCTTAAAAACAGCTTTAACCGACAACTACTCTGCCGTTTATATGATTACACACGACTATTCTAAAGAAACAGAACCCGATGTAGATGCTATTTCAGAAAGCCTTAATAAGTATGTAACTGCACTTAAAGAAGGCACTGCTTATGCAGATGTTTTAGCACAGTACAACGCAGACAATAAAACCGAAACATCTTCCGATACAACTTCTTCTACCACAACATCTTCCAATGCATCTGAAACAACTTCTTCCGAAGATGCATCCGAAACTACTTCTTCCGATGCAACTTCTTCCGAAGAAGCTACCGAAGAAAAGAAGGCTCAAGACAGCAACATTAAGGTTCTTACCAAATACGAAGAAACCTACACAGGCGAAGCAACCCTCTTCACAAAGTACGAAGATGTTGAAAAGCTTGGCGCAGATGAAGTTGCTCTCATCCACGACGAAGATGCAAAGGCTTACTACATTGTAGTTAAGAAGGACATCACTGCAGACGAATATTATCTTGAAACTTTAAGCGATGAAATTCGTTACCTTTTAAAGAGCGAAGAATTCGATACTCTTCTTAAAGAAACTGCAGAAAAGCTCGACTACACCGCCCATAACTACGCTATTAATCAGTTCAAGGTTAAAAAGATTTACGACGGAAGCGATCTTAATCAATAAACCAAAAGGCTCGGATAAGTCCGAGCCTTTTTATTATGGACTTTTATTTTGTTGCGTGCTATAATAGTGTAGCTATAAAGGGAAACAGGTGGAATTCCTGTACGAGCCCGTCGCCGTGAGGCACAATTTTTTTGTTTTTTCTACTTGTTGCCGCAAAACAAGGACAAGCCATTGGGAAACCGAGAAGGCGAAAAAACAAAGTGCCGTAGTCGAAATATCTTTACAGCAAAACCCAAACAGGTTTTTACCACAGTGCGAGCGCCGCTGTTTTTTGCTTGGGAATAATTTTTTAGGAGAATATAAAATGAAACAGACAAAATTATTTAAAATTTTGTCGTTTGTTCTCGCCTTTATGCTTATTGCGGCTATGGCATTATTTGGCGCCGGATGTAACGACAATACCACAACAGAGCCTTCCTCTATAACCGAGTCTGGCAGCGAAACTTCTGCTAACCAAAACGTTTTAGGCGAAGGAAAGACAAGCTTCACCCTTAATATTACTTTTAAGGATGGAAGCGAAAAAACATATACCATAAACACAAATAAAACCATTGTTGGCGAAGCCTTAACCGAACTCGGTCTTATTTCGGGTACCGTAGGCGACTACGGACTAATGGTTGAAACCGTAGACGGTGAAACCGTTAAGTACGAAGACGACGGTAAATATTGGGCATTCTACATTAATGGCGAATACGCTATGTCGGGTGTCGATACCACCGATATTACTGCAGGCGCAAGCTATGCACTAAAGGTTGAATAATGAAAATAAACCTTAAAGAAATGGCAACATTTTCAATGCTTTCGGCAATAATGTTAATATCTAAATTATTGCTCGAAGCAATACCGAATTTCCACTTGCTTGCCGTTTTTACAATTGCAATGACGGTTGTCTACAGGCAAAAGGCGCTTTACCCTATATACTTATATGTCTTCTTGCAAGGGGTAGTTGGTGGCTTTGGCGTTTGGTGGATACCGTACCTTTATTTGTGGACGGTGCTTTGGGGGGCAGTAATGTTGCTTCCTAAAAATATGAATAAATTGGTTGCCACCATAATATATACTGCCGTTTGTGCATTGCACGGACTTTTATATGGCACAATTTATGCACCGGCACAAGCAATACTTTTCGGACTCGATTTTAAGGGTATGATAGCCTGGATAATTGCAGGCTTCCCGTTCGACCTTGTTCACTGTGCGCATAATGCCATTCTTGGTGCAGTGCTTATAATGCCAATTATCTTTGTGCTTAAAGGAACCGAAAAGTATATTAAAAATTAAAAAAAGCACGACTCATTTTGCGAGCCGTGCTTTTCTTATTTATTTATATTTTAAAACTTCATCTGTGCCTGCGCCAAAGGCGTATTTGTAAATAATATTACTGTCGGCGCAAACAATATCAAAACAAGCCTCGTAATCGGAACCGTATTGTCTGTCGTAAACAACCCAGTCGTTGCCCTTGCTGTCGTTTGTGGTTGTGGGGTCGCCAATAACTTCGGCATCTGTGCTAACCTGTGCAGTTTGTGTGTTTAACTGCCACAAGTTAATATCCTTGCAGTAACGTGTAAGTTCCCTGTGTGTGTGGCCAAAGTGGTAGGTAAGAACGTTACCCGTAACATTTCTGAAATCAACCGAACCAATACCAACTTCGGCAGATTTTCTGTTTTGGAATGCCGAAATTATGTTTCTAAGCGTTACGCCATAGTGTGGCTCATAATAGTTTGTTTGGGTGTTAACGTCTATTCCCATGTGGGACATAAACATATAGTTCCAGTCGTCAGGCGCAGCCATAGCTTCGTTTACAAGCCAACGCATCTGGCCTTCGCTGTAACCCCAATAACTAGTACCCGACCAATATCTGCTTTCTTCATCGGTCTCGGAAGCATCCTTAATGGGTAGCTCTTTTATATTTCCGTTTTGGTCATATTTTGCACGGTAATCAATAGCATCTAAACAAATAATTCGGGTCTTTTTGTCTGCAAGGTCATAGTAATAATACTTCGAATCTTGGTATTTCGAGTCTTTTACAATATTTTCGGGGCAGAATACCTTAATAATATTGTCGCTCCAGTCCTTATCCGAAACAATTGCAGATTCATCAAATCCTTCGGTGTGAAAACTGTGGTAAGAATTATCATCGTGGTTGCCGGTAATAACGAATACAGGCTTTTTGCTTTCTTTAAGTGGCTCTAAAACTTCGGCAGTATATTTAAGGGCGTCTGCCTTCTTTTCATACATACCCGACGTGGTGTCGCCACCAATAACAATAAAATCTATACTGTCAAGTGTGTTTGCCATTTTAACGGCAGCCTTAACCTGCTTTAAAAGTGCTTCGCTTTTTTGTGCAGTTGGGTCGGAATCGTAGTGAAGGTCGGTTATAAATATGTAGTTAACCATATTTTCCTTATCCCTTACAAGCTGCGCAATTTCGTTAATTTGTGGACCGTAAAGAAGGTCGTCTTTAGAACCGGTAATAACAAGCTGTTCTTTACCACTTGGTACGTCAATAACAACATCGGTAAGCTTGCCTTCTACTGCAATTCTTACATAACAGTCGGCAGAAATTGTTTTGGTAGAGTTGCTTATTTGCACACTGAAACGAAGAAGATTTTGCCCACAAGCCTTGGTAAGCGCAGTATCTAACACAAAATGTTGGTTGTAGCAATATACCGAAAAGTTCTTACTGCTTGAAAGGGTGGAGCCTTCGGGAAGATAAATGTAAAAATCATCGGTACTTTCAAATGTGTCCGACTTCATTACCGAAGATGCACTTTCGCTTGTGTGGTTTATATATCCTGCCGAAGTGTTTTTATATTCGATATAAAAACCACCCTGAACGGTAGAACCTGCGTCGGCTGCGCCATCGGACTTGCCACAAGCACAAAGACTAACCATTAAAATAAGGCAAAGAATAAGTGCGATAATTCGTTTCATACAAACACCCCTAATCATTAGCTTTAAACATATCTGCAACATCGCTTATTGTTACAAAAGCGTTTTTATCAATGCTTCGAATAATATTTCTCATTCTGGCAATTTGGAAACGGTTTATAACAAAGTAAACAATGGTTTTGTCTTGGTTAGAGTAGCCACCTTTAGCAGCAATTTTTGTAGCGCCACATTCAAAAGCGTTCATAAGTTCAAGGCTTATTTCTTCGGGCTTGCTTGTTACAATCATAACTTCTTTTGAACGGTCAATACCTTCAACAATAAAGTCGACAGCTTTAAGCCCTGCCATATATGTAACAATAGAATAAAGTGGTAATATCCAGCTGTTAATTACAATGCCGCAAACGGTGTATAAAATAATGTTATACGCCATTACAAAGGTACCAACGGTAAGACCAATTTTTTTGGCAAAAATTACAGCCATAATTTCAATTCCGTCAATAGCGCCACCATAGCGAATGGTAATACCACTTCCAACACCCGAAATAATTCCACCAAACAACGCGCAAAGCAGTAAATCTTGTTCAGCCAGTGGGGAAGCAGTGCTAACGTCAACGGGTAATATGTCGGTAATAAGCCATGCAACAAAGGAATAAACCGAAACCGTAAATATTGAATATACCGTAAACGCTAAACCCTGCTTTTTAAGCCCAAAAAGGAAAAGTGGAATATTGAGTAAAAGCAAAAATAGCGAAAGACTAAAATATTCGGGCGTTATTTGCGATAAAAGGATAGAAGTACCCGAAATACCACTATCGTATAACTTTACGGGAGCTAAAAACACTGTAACACCAAATGCGTTTATACAGCCTGCAATAAACAGAAAAATAAAATTCTGCCACCGTAACAATTTAAGTTCAGCCTTAATTTTATCTGTCACTGCCTACATTTCCTTTCGCAAATTTTAAATTAAATAAATTATAACACATAATATATATAAGCGCTATATTTTTTTAATAAAGTAAAATTATTATAAAAAATAAAAAAGAACACCGAAAATGGTGTTCTTTTTTTAAATGGAGCTGGTAGACGGACTTGACCGTCTGCTTCGCATACTTATAGCTTGCCGACCGTCGCAAAGCGACAGTACCCGTCTGCGCTGCTCTGTGCTGAAAACTTGCCACAGGCAACTTTTCTTTTCGCACAGACCCTCTCGGGTTCAAGTCTAATATAAACATAAAAATAAAAAAAGAACACCGAAAATGGTGTTCTTTTTTTAAATGGAGCTGGTAGACGGACTTGAACCCCCGACCTGCTGATTACAAATCAGCTGCTCTACCAACTGAGCTATACCAGCACCTAGTGCCTTAATAATATATCACAGAGATAATTATTTGTCAAGAAAAAATATTAAAAAAATATCTTGACATAGAATATTTGCTGTGCTATAATAACCCTTGTCGCAAAACGACACGTTAATATTATGGGAGAGTTCCCGAGTGGCCAAAGGGGACAGACTGTAAATCTGCTGCTTTCAGCTTCGGTGGTTCGAATCCAC
>JAFOFE010000041.1 GCA_017387475.1 Clostridia bacterium
AGCTTTCCGATGGATATAATACGGTCATCGGCCTAAATCTTTATTATGAACGGTTGCATCGGCAACGGCTGTTTTGATGTTTTCAATAAACAGCCTTTTAGCGCCAGAATTAATAAGGTTTACTCTTTGTGGGTACAAATCGCACGAAACGATTTCGCCAATGGAAGCGTACATAGCAGCAGAAAAGCTTTTTCCACCCGGTGCTGCGCAAATATCAAGCACCCTTGAATTTTCTTTGATATCCAGCATTTCTACTGCCCTTTGGCAAGACATATCTTGCACAAAGAAAAGACCGTCTTTATATGCTTTTATATCTTCAACCGAACCCGGCGCTTCTAATATTAAGGTGTTTTCAAATTCGGTTTTTGATGCATTAATGTTTTGTTTCTTTAAGGTTTCTATTAGCTCTTGCGTGCCTGTTTTGCGAGTATTTACCCTTATGAAAATTGGTGGTGGCAAAAGTGCGTTTGACAAAAATTCTTTTGTAAACGCCACACCGTAATCTTTAATTAATGCCGAAACTATCCATTCGGGGCAGGAATATGCCACCGAAATATCGTAAATTGAATTTCCGTTTGGAAGTGGAATTTCGGTACGAATTAGGTTTCTTAAAACGGCATTAACAAACGAAGCATTGAAGTTTTCTTTAGATTTTTTAACAAGCTTTACAGCTTCGTCTACTGCTGCAGAATTTGGTATTTTGTTTAAATACTTTATTTGAAAAACCGCAGTACGAAGCACAGCCAATGTGAACGGTTTTATTTTTTTAAGTGGTGTTTTAATAAGCTTTTTAAGGTAAAAATCTACCGTTACCATTCTATCTAATGTGCCATAGAAAATAGCCGTACAAAGCGCTTTGTCTTCTGCGCTGATGCTATGTTCTTCGAGCATATTGTTTAAAACAAGGTTGGAATACGCAGCTTCTTGGGTTACCTTATTAAGAGCAAGTGCAGCGACATATCTTGCGTTACTCATTATTTTCACCGTAAAGTATTTTACCCTTTTCAATGCTATGACCAATTAAATAGTCTTTAGCAGACATTCTTTTAGAGCCTTCGGCTTGTATTTCTACAAGGGATATTGCAGTATTGTCTGCACAAGCAATAACAAGTTCACCATCGGCAGAAACAACGGTGGAAGGCACACAATTTGTGGTGCCTGCAACCTTTGCAGCAAAAACCTTAATTCTTTTACCATCCAGCATAAAGTATGCTGCAGGCCAAGGGTTAAAGCCACGAATTAGGTTGCAAATTTCTGTTGCAGTTTTGTTGAACTTTAAAAAGCCCATTTCTTTATTTATTATGGGGGCGTAGTTAGCAAGTGCATCGTCCTGCTTAATAGGTGTGATGGTTCCTGCTTCTATACCTTCAAGGGTTTTTATCATAAGTGATGCAGTAACAAGCGATAATCTATCGTGAAGTTGGCCTGCATTTTCGTCTTCGAAAATTTCGGTTTCTTCGGTAAGTAAAATATCGCCCGTGTCTATTCCTTCGCCCATTAACTGTGTTGTTACGCCTGTTGTTTTATCGCCACAAACAAGCGCCCATTGTATAGGTGAAGCGCCCCTATGGCGTGGCAGAATGGAAGCGTGGCCGTTTACCGAGCCAAACTTTGGAATATTTAAAATATTAATTGGTAAAATTTTACCGTAAGCCACAACCACCATAATATCGGGGTTAAGGCTTTTAATAAGCTCTTCGGCTTCGGGTGTTTTTAAGGAATTTGGCTGAAAAACCGGAATTCCTGCTTCGGCAGCGCACACCTTAACGGGTGGTGGTGTTAAAATTTGTTTTCTGCCAACTGCTTTATCGGGTTGAGTGAAAACACCAACAACATTATGTTTAGAACCTATTAATGCTTTAAGGGTGGGAACGGCAAATTCAGGTGTTCCCATAAAAATTATATTCATAAAATAAGAACTCCTATTTTATTACTCGGTCTTTGTAAATTACACCGTCTAAATGGTCTATTTCGTGGCAAAGCGCACGCGCCAAAAGCCCTTCGCCTGTTACACGAATGTTTTCGCCTTTACGGTTTTGCGCGCGAACGGTTACCTTCATAGGTCTTCTTGTTATACCGTATTCGCCCGGATAAGAAAGACAACCTTCGGTTTCTTCTTGAACGCCTTCGGTTTCTTCTATTACAGGGTTTACAAGTTCAATTACACCTTCGCCGATATCTATTACACAGTAACGTCTGAGCATACCAATTTGTGGTGCAGCAAGCCCAACACCGTCGGCAGCGTACATAGTTTCTATCATATCGTCGAGTATGGTTGCGAGCTTATCGTCGAAGGTCATTTGTGTACGGCAGACCTTACGAAGAATTTCGTCGCCATTTTTTACAATGTTTCTAATTGCCATTTTTATCTCCAATTAAATTATAGTTTCGGGGTTTATATCTACCGTAACCGACGTATCTCTTGGACACTTTACAGCTGTGGCAGATTTTAAAAGTTCTCTTGTACGAGCGCTGTTTTTAGTTTTAATTATTAGCCTATACCTATATTTGTTATTAACCTTTGGTGTAGCAGCAGGTGCAGGACCCAAAATTTTCATTGGTATATCGGAATACTTGTCCTTTACGCCTTCGGTTAACACCTTAAATATTTCACGGCTGGTTTCTTCGGCATCTGCCCTTGACATAGATGATACCGACACCTGCACTATTGTACAGTATGGTGGGTAGGTCATCATTTTGCGAACACCGATTTCACCGTTATAAAAGCTATCGTAATCTTGTTTGGCTGCTAGCCTGATTAAATTAGAATCGGGGTCGGTTGTTTGAACAATTGCAACACCCTTTTCTGTTCCCCTGCCTGCACGGCCAAACACCTGTGTTAAAAGCGAAAAGGAACGTTCGAAACTTCTATAATCGCTTGAATTGGCAGCACTGTCTGCGCCAATTACGCCAACAACCGTAACATTTGGGAAGTTTAGACCCTTTGCAACCATTTGGGTACCAAGCATTATATCGTACTTGCCTTCTGCAAAGGCAGTTAGGTAATTAGAATATGAATCTTTAGCTGTGGTGCTGTCTGCATCCATTCTAAGAATTCTGGCTTCGGGGAAGGTTGCTTTTAATTCTTCTTCTATTTTTTGGGTTCCTACCCCCATAAAGCGAAGTTTTGCATCGGCACAGTTGGGGCAAGATTTTGAAGAAGATTCACTATACGAACAATAGTGGCACATTAGGCGACCGTTTGCCGAATGGTAGGTCATTGAAACACTACAATTAGGGCAGGTTGCCACATAACCACAGGTTGGGCAAGAAATGTATGTGTTATGCCCTCTGCGATTTAAAAGCACTATTGCCTGATTGCCTTTATTTAAGGCTTCGTCTATTGAAAGTTTAAGTTCACGACTTAACGGACCTGTGTTGCCGTTTCTGATTTCGCTTCGCATATCGACCGTTACAACATCTGGAAGCTGTGCGCTACCATAACGGTTTTTAAGTGTGCAAAGGTTGTATTTGCCAATTTTGGCATTGGTATAGCTTTCTAGCGAAGGTGTTGCCGAAGCTAGTACTACAAGCGCATTGTTATAGTGCGCCCTGAACTTTGCAAGATCTCTTGCATGGAAGCGTGGCGATTTTTCTGATTTATAGGTATGCTCCTGCTCTTCATCTATTACAATTAAAGAAAGATTTTGAACGGGTGCAAATATTGCCGAGCGAGTACCTATAGCAACAAGCGCTTCGCCCCTGCTTACCCTTTTAAATTCGTCCATTCGCTGACCTAAAGACATTGCAGAATGGAAAACAGCAATTTTATCGCCATAGCGTTTACCGAAAATTTCGATAGTTTGGGGTGTTAATGAAATTTCGGGCACCATTATTATAACGCCCTTGTTTTCTTTAACAGCAGTATCTACAAGTTTTAAAAACACACTTGTTTTTCCGCTTCCCGTAACACCGTAAAGAAGTGCTGCTTCACCTTTATTTGAAGCATAGAGTTCTGATAGCTTTTTATAAGCTGTTTCTTGCTCTTCGGTAAGTTTTATTTCGGGAATTTCAGCAGCCTTTTGAACCGAAACCGGTTTACGGTAAACTTCTTTTTCGAAAAGTTCTAGAACACCTTTTTTGGCAAGATTTTTAATTACTGCATCTGACACGCCCGTAAAATAGGTTAACTCTTTAACCGAAAGTTCGCCAAGGTCGGCTAACAGCTCGGCTATTTCGTTTTGGCGTGGTGTTAATTTGCACGCCGATATTTCTTCCGGTGTCATAATAAGGCGAACCGATTTAAGCGATTTATCGCCCATTTTGCGAAGCGATAAAGAATCTTTAACAAGGCAGCCCGATTTAAAAAGTGCAGAAAGTTTACTGTCGGTTAATATTTCGAAGGTGTCACACAAGGTTTGAGCTGTTGCTGTTTCGTTAGCCTTAAAAAAGTCTTCTAGGAAAGCATATTCTTCGCTAAAAGGGGTTTGACCTTTTGCATAAATTTCTTGCACCTTGAAGCTTACACCAACAGGTAAAACAGCCTTTAGCGCATCGAAATAGGTGCAAAAACAGTGTTCATGCATCCATTTGCAAAGCTCGACCATTTCGGTACTGATAATTGGAACGGTATCTATAACACGGGCAATGCTTTTATATGGCACCTGTGTTTCTTCGCTGTAAATATCTATAACCATTCCTTGTCTGTGGGTGTTGCCTTTACCAAAAGGCACAACCACCCTACAACCTACCTGCAAAACATCTTTAAGTTCATTTGGTACGGCGTAGGAATAGGGTTTGTCGAAGGAAAAGGCAGTTTGCTCTATTATAATATTGGCAAGTAGCATAACTTCTTCTCCTTTCACAAATTTTTAAGATTTATTATTTTAAATCTTCTGCCATTTTGTTAATAGCAATAGTAACGGGTTTTTCAATGATGATTTCGCCATTCTTTTCGGCTTCGTCGGAAATAGTTCTTGCTTCTTTAGCAATTTTCTTTACGAGTTTATAACGATTTTCACTATTATTAATAAGTTTACCGATTGCGGGATTTAACATTTTTCAAGCACCTCATCTATAATTTTGTTTTGTCTGTTTATATTTAGGCGGTCTGCCTTTATTATGTTTACAAAGTCTTCTACCGCCTGATCTAAATCGTCGTTTACAACGATATAGTCGTAATTTTTGGCGCACTCAATTTCGGTGAGCGCAGTTTTCATTCTTTTTTCGATAACTTCTTCGGAATCGGTTCCACGGCCTGCAAGGCGTGCTCTTAACACCTCTACCGAAGGGGGCATTATGAAAATAGATAAAGCAGAATCTACCTTTTCTTTAACATTCCTTTGACCGTTTACATCTATTTCCAGCACTATTTCGCCACCGTTTTCTATTACATCGTCAACGGGGGCTTTGGGTGTGCCGTAATAATTTCCTACATAGTTATTATATTCCAAAAGCATATCATTTTTAATCATATGCTCGAAATATTCACGGGATACAAAGTTATACTTTTCGCCTTCTACTTCGCCTTCACGCATGGGGCGTGTAACGCTTGAAATAGAAAACTTAAGTTCAGGAAGGGATTTTAACACCTTTTTAAG
>JAFOFE010000042.1 GCA_017387475.1 Clostridia bacterium
AATGTTAATATCGAACAATGCTATGCAGGCGAAAATGTTTATCTTTCGGCTTATGCAGCAGGTGCTTTCCGTGCAGGAAACTATAGAAGCAACGTTAATATTAAGAATTCCTATTCTTTAGCAACTGCAACAGGTACCGAAATAGGTCTTGTAGCAGGCAACTGGACAACAAATGTTGTTATTAACAATAGCTTTAATGCAAAAGGCTCCAACTATGCAACATGGAGCGCTGCAACAGATGAAGTAAGCAAAAACAATTACTCAATAAACGTAGATTTTACTAACGCTTACGGTTCGGGTGCATTTTACGGCACATTAATTTCTGCCGAAAATATGCAGGGTACAGATGTTTTCACCAACCCCAATAAAATGCCAAACCTTAATGGCGATAGAGTTTATGCAGAAACCGAAGGTTATCCTATCTTAAAATGCTTCATTAAAAACTCTGCTTTCGAATATCCTTGGGACGGAAGCGAATCAACACCAACGGCTTTAGACGATAAGGGCAATGTAATTATCGGCACAGCGTCAGAACTAGCATACGTTATTAAAAACGGTGGTGGCGCAAACTACGTTTTAACAAACGATATTTATCTTAATAATATTTCTGCTATCGATTGGTCTACAGGCGATGTTCAAAGTGGATATATTCCTCTTGAATGGTATTCAAGCGCGAATTCTAAAAAGTTTTATGGTTCAATTGACGGTCAAGGTCATACCATTTATGGTATCTATTTTGGTTCGGGTACCCCTGCCAGTGGCGAAAATTCAAACTATAAACGCGATGCAGTAGCACTTATACCGGCGCTAGATGATGAAAAGACAACAACCATTAAAAATCTTGGTCTAGATTATACCTATATCAAGGCAACACAGTGCGCTGCAGCAATTGTAGGCAACTCAAACGGAATAGCTAAAAAGAGCTTCGAAAATTGTTTCGTTGGCGAAAACGTATCAATTTCAGGTCATGTGGCAGGGGGCATTTTCGGTGGTGGAGATGCCGAAATGTCGGTACAGAATTGTTATAGCTTGGCAGCACTTAACGGCACGTACAGCAGTGGCGCAATTTTCGGTAATGTGTGGTCTCACACATACGCTCAAGGCGACGAAACCAAATCTACTGTACGCACGGTAGATAATTGCTATACTACCTACGGCACTCTTGTAGGTGGTAGCGCAAATATCCAAAATTCTTATGCTTCCATTGGCACCAACTGTAAAGGTCAAGGCGCAATAAAGAACTTCCCACTTTATAGTGGTTATGTTGCAACTGAAAATTCTTATCCAACCCTTAAGGTGTTTACAAATCTTGAAGACGGCAATTGGAACGGACTTGGCATTTCCACCTTTAAGGGAGAGGGAACAGAACAGTCGCCATACCTTGTAGAAAATGCAGGTCAGCTTGCATACATTGTTTATAGTGGCGTTGGTGGATATTATAAAATGGTTAACGATATATTTGTTAACGATGTATCTGTTCCAAATTGGTATAACCAAGACCTAATTAATTGGGTATACGAAGAAGGACACGATGTTTATTCCTACCAAGATGCAAGCAAACGCTTTACAGGTGTCTTCGACGGAAACGGTTATACAGTTCAAGGTATTTGGTATTCCGAAGATGTAGTTACACAAACGGCAGCACTTTTCCATTCTGTTGGAAACGGCGCAACCATTAAAAATGTTGGTTTAAAGAATTCTTACCTATATGCAGGTTATTCCAAAACCTTTGTTTCAAATCAAGGCTGGGATACCGAATATAATGCACAAACAATGGCAGTTGGTATCGTTGGCGCAATAGTAGGTTGGGTAGATAGAAACAGCAGCGCAACCATTACAGGCTGCTTCTCCGACGAAACAGTACACCTTACCAACTATTCAGACGGTAATGTTTCTTCTGTTGGTGGTATAGTTGGCTTCATTATGAATAACTATAACCAGTGCGTAAACATTTCAGACTGTTGGTCGGCAGCGCAAATGACAAGCGCAAATGCAAGCCATCGCCATGGTATATTAGGCGCCACTTGGAATGGACATTTCAAAATAACTAATTGCTATAGTCTTAACTTTGCGCCCACACTTACAGGCACTAGCTATTCTTCGCTTTTAAGCGATGCATATTCGGGTGTATATTCTAACGCAGGAACAACCTGCGCCGAATACACCGTGCTCACTAATGAACAGTTAATGGGCATAGATGCTTTATCTAATCTTACAGGCTTTTCTGAAGATATTTGGTATGCACCGAACAACGAACAGCTGGCACCAATTCATAGGCTTTACGGTACAGTAATTGGCGATGTCGACGAAAACGGTATTGGTAAAACTATCGCAGATATGACTGCTTTCAGACAAACGCTTATCGGAACAGAAAATTATATGAATACCGATTATAACCGTAATGGAGAAACCAATATCTGCGACCTTGTGAAAATGACATTAGATTATAAACCAATAATTACATTTAACGCTAACGGTGGAACATTCGGTGGCACAAAAACCGAAGTTGCAGTAGAACAAATAATTGGCAATGCATTTATGGTTGAAACACCTACCAATGATTCCTTGTCTTGCGTTGGTTGGAGCCTTACACCAAACGGCGAAATGCTTGAAAGCAATATTGTAACAGCCGAAATGGATGGCGTTACACTATATGCAGTTTGGAAAGAAATGCTTGTTATTGCACCTACTTTCAAAAAGAATATGGTGCTTCAAAGAAATAAGCCAATTTGTGTTTACGGAACAGGTTACGGTACCGGCGAAATAACCATTGGTAACCAAACAAAAACCGTTAACTCTACAACGGGCGAATGGGAAGTATATTTCGAACCGATGGAAGCTTCAACCGAAGCAGTAACCTTCAAAACCAACTTCTCAGGTATAGAAACCTCATATAGCAATGTCCTTATAGGCGATGTTTACATTGCTTCGGGTCAGTCAAATATGGCATTTGCGCTGGAATCTACCGAACAAACAGGCACAGTACCCAATAACGAAATTCTTCGCTATACATATACCGGAACAGGTGGATGGTATGAATTTACCCAACCTATCGTTGAAGACGGTACAGCTATCGGCGTTATGTTTGCAACCGAAATTGCAAAGGCTACCAATAATAACATCCCAATTGGTATTATTTCGGTTTCTCGTGGTGCTTCTCGTATAGATTGTTGGACACACAGTGATTACTGCTATTGCGATGAGTACGACTTACAAAATACTGCCCATTCCGATTATCATAATTACGATTTCGGTCATCACGGACTTTACGAAAGTATGATAATGCCCATAGAAAAAATGACCACAGCAGGCGTTTTGTGGTATCAGGGCGAAAGCAACCGTGGCATAGGCGAAGCATATCGTTATTACGATATGTTCGAAACCTTTGTTGAATGTTGGCGTACCCGTATGGATGACCCAACCTTACCGTTCTATACAGTACAAATTATGCTTTACTCATTTGACGATACAAAGGATCTTAACGGTAACCTTGTAGACGAATATAACATTCGTATAGCACAGGGCGAAGCAGCCAGAACTATAGATGGCGTAACAGTTTGTACAATGATGTCGCGCGAAGATACAATGCGTGAATCTGATGGTTGGCTTGATATTCACCCAACAGATAAATATCCCGTTGCAAAGGCTCTTGCAAACGCGGCTCTTTCAACCTACTATTACCCACAGGGCGACTACGATAATACGCCTGAATATTCAGGACCGCTTTATGATACAGTAACAGTTAACGGCAATACTGCAACAGTAACCTTTAACCATACTGCCGAAGGTCTTATGCTTACAAGTGGAACTATCGTTACCGAACTTGAAGTAAGAGATGAAAACGGAAACTGGGTTGCTGCAACAGGCACACTTTCAGGTAATAGCATAATTGTTACAGCAGACGGTGTAAACGAAGTTACAGGTGTTCGTATGGGTTACAGAAATAGACCCGAACTCAACCTATATAACACAATAAACGGCGTGTATGGCTACTGTGCATCTCCGTTCTTGTGGACAAATTAATAAAAAAGGACTGCATTGCAGTCCTTTTTTTAATCTATACTGTTTTTATATTCAGTTGGCGACATTCCCGTATATTTTTTAAACTCTCTGCTAAAATAACTGTCGCACTTAAAGCCCGAAAGTTCTGCCGCTTTTGCCACCGTGCAAGATTTAGAAAGCAAAAGCTCTTTTGCGCTTGCAATTTTAAGACTGTTTATATACTTAATGGGCGTAATACCCATAGAATTTGTAAATATTTTTCTAAAAGAAACTTCGCTCATTCCACAAAGTGTTGCCAAGGTGCCAATGCTAATAAGGTCTGTGTTGTAGTTACTGTGTATATAGTCAAGCGCAGGCTTTAAACGGTCGTTGCTTTTCGTTCCTACATAATCAAGCTCATATTCTTTAATCATGTTACAAATCACATTATAGGCTTCGGCTTTAAGTCGCATTTCGTACCCTGTATATTTTTTTCGCCAAGCAGATTCAGCCGATTTAAAATATTCAAAAAACGCAGTAGAATTTTTAGGCCTGAAAACAAAAGGGGAAAGGGGCATTTCTTCGTAAAGCTCAAAATTTATAGAATATGTTTCACCAAGTTTTGTGCAGGTAACGGTATATTCGCTATCTTTAGGTAAAAATAAAATATCATTGTTCTTGGTGTGAAGTGTTTTTCCATCTTTAAATTTGTAAGTTTTTTCGCATCCGTGATAAAAAATAAAAACGTAGTAATGCCTTTTCATTTTAGATGGTGCTTTTTTATTTGCCGGCACAATTCTAGCCCTTACAACATTTTTAATTTCAAAATTTTGTTTTACAAAATTATTCATATAATCACCATTATAAATAATAACCTTTTATATAGAAATAGTCAAGAAATTACGAAATATATATTGATTTTCGATATAGAAATGTTATAATTATTATGAAAAAATATTTTTTGTTCTAGTGGAGGGGCAATATGTTAAAGTTCAAAAAACTTATAAGCACGGTGTTAGCGCTGGCAATTATTGCTACAAGTATATTTGTTGGTACTGTAGCAGCCAACGTAGAACCTTTGGTATCAATTGTAAATACATACGATGATGATAATGTATCATACAACTCTGTAATTGAAGATGGTGAAACCCGTTCTTACATAATAGTTGATGGTGTTGAGAAAGAGTGGTATTGTTTTGCTACATGGAATGCTTCTGTTCAGCAGGACTCAACAAAAACAGGCAGCGTGCAAAATGCCGTACAGTTTGTTAAGGCAGCAAAGCTAAGCTACAAATGGCCTGCAGCTGTAAGAATTTATGATAATAACAGTTCTTCAGTTCCTCATTTTAAAGCTAAACCTAATACTACCTATGAAATTAAGGTTAAGTATATGGCTGTTACTGCGCCCGATAAAGAGATTCTTCTTCAGGTGCGCAATACAAACACAAGCAATATGCACGAAACAGGAGTAAACGATGCAACAAAAGTGGTTGCATCCCAAATTGTTTCCATTAAGGAAGCAACAAACGGTTGGGTTGAAACTACAGCTCAGTTTACAACCGGCGATACTGTGGGCTATCTTAACTTAACGCTATGTTCTGCAACCGAAACAGACGCCAAAAATGTTAACGTTTGGATCGATGATGTAACCTTAAAAGAGTGCAGAACCTTAACTGCTTATAGTTATGACGGTTCTAATAAAACCTTTACAGTTACAGCAGATACCAAACTTTCCGATATTTCCCTTCCTACAAGAGAAGGTTTTGAACTTGAAGGCATTTATTCCAACTCCATATACACAAATAAGCTCTCTGCATCCGATATAATCGGCAACTACTCCAGCATTTATTATAATTGGGTAAAAGTATCAACCAAGTCTTTATATTGTGGCTTCGAAAACTATACCGAACAAATTGAAGGCTATAGTTTAGACAATACAGTTGCATCCATTGTTGAAGGCAACAGTTATAATGGAGCCAAGTCTTTAAAACTCGTTCTTGCGAATAAAGGCATTACAGCCTTCGAACTTCGCGACAGTGAACATTTCGATATTGTTAAAGGCAAAGAATATACCGTTACCTTTGCTTATAAGTCCACAAGCAATGCTAAAATATCTGTGGGCATGGCGCTTGCAGGTAATGTAACCAAATCGGCAGAAGCGCTTGTTTCTACTGATGTTTCAGCATCAAACGACTGGCAAACAGCTACGGTTGTTTTAACAGCAGATAAATCTTCACTTGACGGCTATGCTTTGGCTATGCTTGTGTATGCCGATACAGCTGCAGAGATTTATATTGACGATATTAAAATTAAATATGCAGGCGAAGGTAGCGCATCGCTCGACGAACTCGATTTTGGCTTCACAGGCGATACTTTCCCCACACTCAATGTGTTCAATAAAGATGCAAACGATGTTCCCGAAGAAGATGAGGATGAAGAACCGGAAGATACCACTCCTGTTATTTGGGACGGTTCAGTTGCAGAATCTTTCGCAGGTGGTAGCGGTACCCAAGCAGAACCTTATCTTATTTCCAACGGTGCAGAACTCGCCCTTGCTATAACCCAAAGTGGTACAACAACTGTAACCAATGCCGAAACAGGCGAAGATGAAACTGTAAACGAACAATATTACGGTTCGTATTACATAATTACAAAAGATATCTATCTTAATGAAGTAGATGCTATCGATTGGAAAAATGCAACTGAAAAAAATTCAACACTTAAACCTTGGTATGACTACACCGAAAACTTCTCGGGTAATATTAATGGTAACGGTCATATAGTTTATGGCTTATATCATTACACCGCTGGAGATATTGCAAGCTCTATAAATTACTCTAAATACGGCAAAAAAGGTGCAGGACTTATTCCGTTAGTAGAGGATTCAGATACACTTACCATTACCAATATGGGAATTGATTGTTCCTATGTAAGACATCAGTATTCTGCAGGTGCATTTGTAGGAAGTGGTTCTACCGTAACAATTACTAATTGTTTTGTTGGTGAAAATGTTAAGGTTGAAGGTAAAGATATAGGTGCATTCATTGGTAGAAACTATGCAAAGAAGTTTACCTTGCAAAACTGTTATTCTTTGGCTACGGTTTATGGTAACGAAAAGTCCCTTTACGGACTTGCAGGTCAGTTCTATCAAACCACAGCAACAATGAAAAACTGCTATAATGCGAACGGTCCTTTAACATCTTATTCCAGCCCCAACTATAGCACGGTTTATAAGTTTTATAACTCCTATGAAACAGTTACAAGTGGTATAAACACCGCTTATCCCTCAAGAGATACTAAAACAAATGTATTTTTAATAACTGATGCTTCTAAAATGCAGGGCAAGGATGTTTTCACAAACGAAAATAAAATGCCTTATCTTGCCCTTAATACCGATGGCTCTGCTAACACTGCGTTTACTGCAGTCGACGGCTATCCCGTATTAACACTCTGGGCTCCCGAACCCGAAATTGAAGAAGGCGAAACCCCCGAAGTAACCTTCGATACTTGGGACGGTGAAACCAAAACCGAACCTAAAGATACAAACGCCGACGGTGTTTATGAAATTACCAACGGCGCCGAACTCGCTTATATTATCACAACCCACGGTGGCGAAGGCAATAAGTACGTTCTTACTAACGATATTTACCTTAATGACATAACCAAAATTAACTGGGCGACAGGCGACGTTGCTATCGGTTATACAGCTAACCATTGGTACGGCAACTCCAATTATTTTGAAGGCGATATTGATGGTAATGGATATACCGTTCACGGTATGTTTATTACTAACCCTGCTTTAAACGCAAAAAAATGGGATGTTTCAGGTTATGGTCTTGTACCCCGTGTTCTTCACGGCGACGTTGTAAATATTAAAAATCTTGGTGTCGATCACACTTACATTCACTCCGATGCAGGCGCTTCTGCATTTGTAGGCTGTGGTGGTACCAAAAACTCCAAACCCGAAGTTTTTGCAGAAATCACCATTGAAAACTGCTACGCCGGTAAAGACGTAACCCTTATTGGTAATTCTGTTGGCGTCTTCCGTGGTGCAGGTCGTGGCTCTAACACCTATATTCGTAATTGTTATTCACTTGCTACTGTCGATGCAACAGATGATTACGGTCTTGCTTCAATGGCTTGGGATGCACCAATAACAATTGAAGGTTGCTTCAATGCTAACGGTCCTTTAAGCACAGCAACAGCAACTGTTAAAAATTCTTATCAAACAGCAGCCGGCAAACTTTCTACTGTTACTCCTGTTGCTAATATGCAGGGTAGCGACGTTTTGACAAACGCTTCTAAAATGCCACTTCTTGACAGCACTGCATTTTCAGCTGCTACTAAAGACTTCAGTCAGCACGATTTCTACGTTTATCTGCCTATAGGCACCACCTTTGCCGAAGAAGTAAATGCTGAATATTATAATGATTTATTCATTAAATTCGACACAAACTCTGTTGTTGCCGACGGTGTAATGCTTAAGGGCGCATACGTCAAGTTTGCTGCAGAACCCGACGAATCAAAGATTATCGTTCCTGCCGAATATAAAGAATTTGTACGCTATGGCTCTAAACAAGAGCTTATTCTTACAAATCCCTGGTACGGCGTTAAAATGGACATCATCACAAAGAACTTGGCAAATGATAAAGACTCTGTTAAATATGCATTCATAACCGATATTCACTATGTAGGCGGCGAAGATGTTCCCAGAACTGTTGCCACAATGAAACAAATTAAAAATTTGGTTGAATACGTAAATAAAACCGATTCTATCGACTTTGTTGCAATCGGTGGCGATACCATTCAGGGAACCCAGTCGAAGAGTACATCTTTGGGCTATTTCAAAAAAGCCTTTACACCTTTCCTTAACTGTAATAAACCGGTTGTAATTATTCCCGGTAACCACGACGATAACTCTTATGCATACAATACCAAAACCTTCGACGGAAGCTACCTTATTTCCGACAAGGAATGGAACGATAACATAATTGACGTTTACGTTAACCGTGAAACAGCAAACGGCGACGTTATCGACGTTTCGGTAAAACAGGATGATGCAGTAGAGAATACAAAATATTTCTACTATGACCTTGAAAACAAAAAGACCCGTATTATCTGTCTTGATTCTATCGATTACGAGCAAACCTATGACGAAAACGGAGTCCTTTCAGTAGATGCAGACGGCAACGTAGGCCTTGCTGTAAGAGATGAATCTAAACCGGTTACCAACTATATGAGATATTATATGGCAACTACCTACTGGGGCTATGGCGCACGTCAAATGGAATGGCTTGCTGAAGAAGCCCTTCAGGCAGGGGACGACTGGGATTATATCTTTATTTCTCACATGGGAATTGATGAAGATACAAACTTTAACACAGGCGCAGATATTACTTGGTATGGTAAAGATCTCCGCAATATAATTAAAGCATACCAGTTCAAAACACCCTACGTTAACGAAGAACTTGGTATAAATGTCGATTTCACTAATACAAATGGCGAAATTCTGTCTTATCAGTTCGGCCATACACACCGTCAAGACTGGCTTTACAGCGAAGACGTTGATTTGTGGCAGGTAAACTCTGATACTGCACAACGCCGAGACGGTGTAGTTGATATTATGACTGTAAACGATACTACTATTAACCGTTATAACATTGGACGTGGCTTCGATCAGGCATTTATTCAAACCAAGAATGTAATTGCAGGCGATATTACAAACGACGGCGTTATCAATATTTGCGATGCCGTAAAACTTAGGAATATTGAGGACGGTAAAGCAGGGCTCACAACAAAAGCCGATGTCGATAACGATAAAACTTTTGACATCGTTTCCGACCTTTCTGCAATTTTAAACATCTTAATATCTTAAACAAAAACGGGACTGATTTTCAGTCCCGTTTTTTATTATAAATATATAATATTTTAGATTGACTTTAATGGCTGTCTATTGTAAAATAATTTTAATAATAGATTTATGTTGGAGGGATAACAATGAGCAAAGCAGTTTATAAGCGTGTGCTTTTAAAACTTAGCGGTGAAGCTCTTTCCGGTGGAAAGGGAAGCGGACTCGATTTTGATACAGTAACCGAAGTTTGCAAAAAAATTAAAGAATGTGCCGACCTTGGCGTAGAAATTGCAATAGTTGTTGGTGGTGGCAACTTCTGGCGTGGCAGAAGTAGTGGCGAAATGGATCGCACCCGTGCAGACCATATGGGTATGCTCGCAACAACAATTAACTCGTTAGCGCTTCAAGACGGTTTCGAACAGCTCGGTGTAGATGCCAGAGTTTTAACAGCTATCGAAATGCGTCAGGTTGCAGAACCTTTCACAAAATCTCGCGCAGTAACACATCTTTCCGAAGGCAAAATTGTTATCTTCGGTTGTGGCACAGGTTGTCCCTTCTTTTCTACCGACACAGCTGCAGCGCTTCGCGCAGCAGAAATTGGTGCAGATGTAATTTTCAAAGCCACCAATGTAGACGGTGTATATGATTCCGATCCAAAGAAAAATCCCGATGCTAAAAAGTTCGATAAACTTACACATCAGGACGTTTTAACACTTAAACTCAATGTTATGGATATGACAGCAGCATCCCTTTGCCAAGACAATGGTATTAAAATTCTTGTTTTCTCAATGCAAGAACTCGATAACATCAAAAAGGCAATGCTTGGCGAAAATATCGGTACACTTGTAGAATAATTTAACGGAGGTATTCTTTATGAAAGACTTACTTAAAAATACAGAAGAACGTATGGACAAAAGCATTAACTCGGTAGGCCGTGAATTTGCAACCGTACGTGCAGGAAGAGCAAACACTTCTATTCTTGACAGAATCACAGTAGACTATTACGGAGTACCCACTCCCATTCAGCAAATCGCATCTGTTTCGGTTCCCGAAGGCCGTGTGCTTCAAATTCAACCTTGGGATACATCAACATTAAAGCTTATTGAAAAGGCTATTCAGGTTTCCGATATTGGCATTAACCCCAATAACGATGGTAGAGTTATCCGTCTTATTTTCCCACCTCTAACCGAAGAACGTCGTAAAGACCTTGTTAAAGAAGTTAAGAAAATGGCTGAAGATGGTAAGGTTGCAGTTCGTTCCATTCGTCGCGACGCTATCGAAAAGCTTAAGGCTATGAAGAAAGATAACGCTATTACCGAGGACGATCAGGCTAACGGTGAAAAGAAGGTTCAAACCTTAACCGATAAATTCTGTGCAGAAATCGATACACTTCTTGCTGCAAAAGAAAAAGAAATCCTCGAAATCTAAGACCTTA
>JAFOFE010000043.1 GCA_017387475.1 Clostridia bacterium
CCTAGTTTAAAATTTCGTTGGTTTTTGCAAGTAAAATATCAATTTGTTCTTTAGTAACAATGTTAATTCTTACATAGTCTTTAATTTTTTCATTTTTGAAGTGGCGAACCAGCACACCTTTAGATTTTAATGCTAAATAGTACTGTTCCCCACCAACTTTATTCGATTTAGCAAAAAGGAAGTTTGCCTTTGAATTAGTTGATGTAAAGCCAAGTTTTTCAATCTCTGCTTTTGTGTATTCGCGAACTTCGGCAGTATTCTTATTGCATGCCTTATAATAATCATCGTCTTCAAGTGAAGCAATACCTGCAGCCATGGTAAGACGGTTTATGTTATATGGGTTTGTTGAGTATTTGATAGTGTTAAGATCAGAAATAAGTTCTGCGCTTGCAATGGCAAAGCCAAGTCTGCCACCTGCAAGGCTACGTGATTTGGAATAGGTCATAACAACGATTAGGTTGTTATACTTTTTGGTAAGTGGCACACAAGATTCTGCACCGAAATCTACATAGGCTTCGTCGATAATTACAACATCGTTAGGGTTAGCCTTTAAAATTTCTTCTATTTCGGCAAGTGATAGCGCAAGGCCTGTGGGCGCATTTGGGTTTGCGATAACAACGGTATTGCCTGCATTATAATAGTCGGCAGGGTTAATGCTAAAATCGCTTTTAAGGGGAACCTTTTTATAGTTTACACCATAAAGTTCTGCATACACTTCATAGAAACCATAGCTGATTTCGGGGAAAAACGCACCCTTGTCTTTATCACAAAATGCCATAAACGAAAAGTTAAGAATATCGTCGGAACCGTTTGAAATGAATACATTTTCTTCGCCCACGTTATAGGTTTTAGCAAGCGCTGAAATTAACGCTATGCCTGTTGGGTCGGGATAAAGATTTAACTTCTTAACTTCTTCGCTGTTTACAGCTTCGATAACCTTGTTTGAAGGTGGAAACGGCGATTCGTTAGTATTAAGTTTTACATATTCCATATCGCGTGGTTGCTCGCCCGGTGTGTAAGGCACAAGGGATGAGAACCTGCTGCTTAAAAACTTACTCAATTTATTAACCTCTTTTACTTTTTAAAACGAACTGTTGCGCTTCTTGCGTGGGCCGAAAGGCCTTCCTTTTCGGCAAAGAAGGCTACCTTATCGGCAACTTCTTCGAGTGCTTCGGGAGTGTAAAAACTATATGCCGATTTTTTAACAAAATCATCGACAGAAAGTGGGCTTGAAAATTTAGCTGTTCCACTGGTTGGCAAGGTATGGTTGGTGCCGGAGAAATAATCTCCTAGCGCTTCGGGACACATTTTGCCAAGGAAGATAGAGCCTGCATTTTCAATTGAATCTAAATATTTGAACGGATCATCTACACAAACTTCAAGGTGTTCGGGTGCGATTTCGTTGCTTATTTCAATTGCCTGTTCTATGCTATCTACAATAATAATTTTACCATTGTTATCAATAGATGTACGAGCAATTTCTTCACGTGGGAGAAGTGCCACCTGACGTTCTAATTCATCTCTTACCTTTTCGGCTAATTCCTTACTATTGGTAACAAGAACGGCAGATGCAAGTTTATCGTGTTCTGCTTGACTTAAAAGGTCTGCAGCAACAAATTCAGGGTTGCAGGTACCATCGGCAATAACTAAAATTTCGCTAGGACCTGCTATCATATCAATAGAAACAAGGCCGTAAACCTGACGCTTTGCTTCGGCAACGAAGACATTACCAGGCCCTACAATTTTATCGACCTTGGGAATAGTTTCGGTACCATAAGCCAATGCAGCAACTGCCTGTGCGCCACCAACCTTGAAAATTCTGTCTGCGCCTGCAATTTTTGCAGCTGCAAGAATAACGGGGTTAACCTTTCCGTCTTTAGAAGGTGGTGTTGTTATACAAAGCTCTTTAACACCTGCAATTTTAGCAGGAATGCAGTCCATTAACACGGTTGAAGGATATGCTGCTGTACCACCGGGAACATAAAGGCCTGCGCGCTTTACGGGAAGTACCTTTTGACCTAAAATTATTCCGTTTTCTTTTTTAATTTCGAAGCCTTTTTGAACCTGATTTTTATGATATTCAGTAATGTTTGCAGCAGCTTCTTTAATTATTTCTATAAACTTTGGCTCTACAAGGTTCATAGCTTCTTCAATTTCTTCGGGTGTTACTTCCAGTGAAGAAAGTTTTACCTTGTCGAACTTTTCGCAATATTCATAAAGTGCAGCATCGCCATTTTTCTTAACATTGGCAATAATATCAGCAACTATTTCTTCTACCCCTGTAGCAGAGGTTTCACGAGAAAGAATTTCTTCGAGCGTTAGCTTGTTTATATCGTAAATTTTAATCATTATAAAAGTTCCTTTTCGAGTGTGCTTTTCATAAGTTCTATTTCTTCGGTTTTAAAACGGAAGCTTGTTTTGTTAGCAATAAAGCGAGCGCTTATATTAACTATTTCTTCAAATACTTCAAGGTCGTTTTCACGAAGGGTGCTACCTGTTTCAACTATATCGACAATTACATCGGACATACCTAAAATGGGTGCAAGTTCTATTGAACCGTTAAGCTTTATAATATCTATTTCACGGCTTTTGGATGAAAAATATTTTTTTGCAATACCGGGGAATTTGGTTGCTACCTTAATAGTTTTATCGAGTGGTAATATTTCCCCTTTTTTGCCTGCAACTGCCATACGGCATTTGCCAAAGCCTAAATCTAACAGTTCATACACATCGGGGTTTTGTTCTAAAAGAATATCTTTACCAACAACACCTACATCGGCAACCCCTGTTTCAACATATATAGCAACGTCGCTAGGTTTTACCCAGAAATAGCGAACGCCGTTTTTTTCATCTTCGAAAACAAGTTTACGGCTGTTTTCTAAAATTGCAGGACAGCCATAACCTATTTTTTCTAAAAGGTTGTACACCTTTTCGCCAAGGCGCCCTTTGGGAAGCGCAATATTTATAAACTTTTTCATGCCATATCCTCCCCTAAAACTACCTTGGTTTTGTATTTTATGTTTTTACATTCAACACAGGAAGCAAAAACTCTGTTACCCGAACTTTGAAGTTCGTTTACCTTTGCGAAAACTTCTTGTGCCGAAACATCTTTACCGTAAACTAGTAAAACATCGGTATCGAAACGGTCGGAATCTTTGTTTAAGAAGGATAATAAGTCCATATAAACTGCAAAGCCGACTGCGCCTGAACTTTTACCGAGTTTTGTAAGAAGATTATCGTATCTGCCACCCGAAAGAATGCTTCCGGGTACGTTTTCGATAAAGCCCCTGAATGTAATTCCGTTATAGTAGCTAATATCGCTAACCACAGAAAAATCGATATTAATGTTATCTGCATTACCGCTGGCTTTAAGGGTACTACATACGTTTTTAAGCTCTTTTACAGCGTTTTCGGTGGTTTCGTTTACTATTAACTTTTCGGCTTCGGGAAGTATTTTATCGATACTTCCGTAAAGAGAAGCTAATGTTGTAAGTTTTTCGCAAATAGAACTATCTACACCGTTTTCACTGCAAACTCTACGAATTTCGTGAGAGTTTTTAGTGCCGATATATGCGCTTATTTCTTCTCTTGCATCGTAGGGTAAGCCTGTGCTTTCTAAAAGGCCGATTAAAAGACCCATATGAGAAATATCAAGCACATAAGAATCGCTAATTTCTTTAAGGCTTAACTTTGCAATATTTAAAACTTCACAAAGTGAATAGTTATCGATATTACCGATAAGTTCAAGACCTATTTGGTTAATTTCTTTAAACTCGTGCATATTACCCGACACACGATAAACGTTTTCGCTATAGAAAAGTTTGCGTGGTTCGGTTTCGTTATCGGCAGTATTTTTAGCAATAGAAAGAGTAACGTCGGGCTTTAAGGCTAAAAGCTTACCTGTTGGGTCGTTAAAAGCGATTATGTTTTCACTTTTTAAGAAGCTTTTATTTTCGATGTAAAGATCGTACTCTTCGAATTTGCTCATTTTAAACTTTTTATAACCAAAAGAAGCAAAAAGTTTAGTAAGCTTCATTGCAACCTTTTCTTCAAAGCTTAAAACGGTGTTTTCAGGCATAGTTATAGTCCTCTCGTATGATTTTTGGATATTATATCATATTTCATTACTTTAGTCAAGTAGTGCACTAAAGATATTTTAAGAATTTTTCGTAAAATTTTAAGTCCTTTAAAACGCAACAATTCCCTGCCCTATTTTTAGAGCAGGGTTAATTGTATTATGCTTTACAAACGGTAAAACGCCAACCGAATTCATCGGGGAGTTTTCCGAGCTGAATACCTGTAACGGTATCGTAAATTTTTTGGCTTACTTCGCCAATTTTGTTATTGTTGATGGTCATTACGTCATCTTTCCAGCGAAGTTTACCAACAGGAGAAATAACAGCAGCTGTACCTGTACCGAAAACTTCTTCGAGTTTGCCGTTTTTGTAAGCTTCTGCAACTTCGTCGATAGAAATACGGCGTTCTTCAACGGTAAGTCCCCAAGATTTGCAAAGGTTAATTACAGAATCTCTGGTTACGCCGGGAAGAATTGAACCGGAAAGTTCGGGTGTTACAATTTTTCCGTCTATTTTGAAGAAGATGTTCATTGCGCCAACTTCTTCGATATATTTTCTTTCTACACCGTCAAGCCAAAGTACCTGTGAATAGCCGTCTTGGTGTGCTTTAACCTGACCTGCAAGAGAGCAAGCGTAGTTACCACCTGTTTTAGCGAAGCCCATACCACCCTTAACGGCACGAACATATTCGTCTTCGATCCAAATACCAACGGGGTTAATGCCACTTGCATAGTAAGCGCCCGAGGGTGAAAGGATAACGATAAACTTATAGGTATCGGAAGGCTTTACGCCAAGATATTCGTCGGTAGCGATAATGAAAGGACGTACATAAAGCGAAGTACCTTCTTCGGTAGGTATCCAATCTTTATCTACTTCAACAACCGTCTTTACAGCCTGAACAAAGTCTTCTTCGGGGATGGTGGGAATGCAAAGACGTTCGTTGGTTTTATTGGTACGTTTAGCATTCATATCGGGACGGAACATATAAACATTTCCGTCTTGACCTATATAAGCCTTAAGTCCTTCGAACATTTATTGACCGTAATGGAAAACCATAGCTGCAGGAGACATTGAAAGGTTTGCGAAAGGTACAACTCTGGGGTCGTGCCAGCCTTTACCTTCGGTATAGTCCATTACAAACATATGGTCGGTAAAAATTTTACCAAAGCCAAGCGCTGCGCCCTTTTCGGGTTTTGCTTTAGGAGTAGTAGTTCTTGTAATTTTAATATCTAACATTTTAAAGCCTCCAAGCCATTAGATTTCTTCAAGAATTTTTTCGGTTATTTCTGTGCAAGAAAGGGTTGGTATATCTTTACCCATAGCGAGATCTGCTGTGCGATAGCCCTTATCGAGCACATTGTTTACTGCAGCTTCGATGCAGTCTGCTTCTTCCATAAGTGAGAAGGAATAGCGAAGCATCATAGCGCAAGAAAGAATGGTTGCAATTGGGTTTGCTTTATTTTGACCTGCAATATCGGGCGCAGAACCGTGAATGGGTTCATAAAGACCTCTTGTGGTATCGCCAAGCGATGCAGAAGCGAGCATTCCGATAGAGCCTGTAATTTGAGAAGCTTCGTCGGATAAAATATCGCCAAACATATTAGATGTTACAACAACATCGAACTGTGCAGGGTTTCTTACAATTTGCATTGCAGTATTGTCAACAAGCATATCGGTACATTCTACATCGGGATAGTCCTTTGCGATGCGATGCACAGTTTCACGCCAAAGGCGAGAAGATTCTAAAACATTAGCTTTATCTACACTAATAACATTCTTATTTCTTTTACGTGCAGTTTCGAAAGCAACCTTTGCAATGCGTTCAACTTCCATAACACTGTAAGCTTCGGTATCGTAGGCTTCGGGACCGTATTTACCATCTCTGCGTCCACGCTCGCCAAAATAGATACCCCCTGTAAGCTCACGCACCATCATAATATCGAAGCCTTTTTCTACGATATCTGCACGAAGGGGCGAAGCATCTTTTAATGCAGGATAAAGTTTGGCAGGACGAAGGTTTGTATAAAGTCCCATTGCGCTTCTAATACCAAGAAGAGCCTTTTCGGGACGCTGATTACCGGGAAGTGTATCCCATTTAGGACCACCAACGGCACCAAGCAACACGCTGTCGGAAGCAAGGCAACCATCAACCGTTTCTTTAGGTAAGCCTTCCCCTACTGTATCTATTGCGATACCTCCTATAAGATAGTCGGTAAAGTTGAATGTGTGGCCGTATTTAACGCCAACCTTTTCTAAAACCTTTACGGCGGAAGATACTATTTCCGGACCGATTCCGTCGCCTTTAAGTAAAGCAATGTTATAATTCACAATAATTCTTCTTTCTTATTTGATTATGCCCTTTTTGATAGATTCTACAAGTCCACCGGCAGTAATAATTTTTTGCACAAATTCAGGGAATGGTTTAGTTTTAAACTCTGCCCCTGTTGTACGGTTGTAAATAACACCGTTATCGAGATCGGCTTCTACCTTATCGCCTTCGCCAATGCCTGCAACAGCTTCGGGGCATTCCAAAATAGCAAGACCGATGTTAATAGAGTTTCTATAGAAAATTCTTGCAAAGCTATTTGCAATAACTAACGAAATTCCACTTTCTTTAATAGCGATTGGAGCATGTTCACGTGATGAACCACAGCCAAAGTTATTGCCTGCAACCATTATATCGCCATCTTTTACACGGCTTACAAATGTTTTATCAAGATCTTCCATACAATGAGAAGCAAGTTCTTTTTTATCGATAGTATTGAGATAACGAGCCGGGATGATAACGTCGGTATCTACATTATCGCCGTATTTAATAGCGTTTCCTGTAAATTTCATATTACATTACCTCCTTAGGATCGGTTATTCTGCCTGTGATAGCACTTGCTGCTGCAACTTCGGGGGAAGCAAGATAAATTTCAGAATCTACATGACCCATACGTCCAACGAAGTTACGGTTGGTAGTTGCAACGGCTCTTTCGCCTGCTGCCAATATACCCATATGACCACCAAGACAAGGACCACAGGTTGGAGTAGACACTGCTGCGCCTGCTTCGATAAATATTTTAAGAAGGCCCATCTCCATTGCATCGAGATAAACCTTTTGAGTAGCAGGAATTACAATGCAACGAACATTATTAGCAACCTTTTTGCCCTTCATAATTTC
>JAFOFE010000044.1 GCA_017387475.1 Clostridia bacterium
ACGGCGCACAAAGGTTATGACGAGCGCAACAATAACGGGTATCATCTTGCTCGGCGCTTTGAGAGCCTTGATAAAATTCAATATCGTTTTGATTGCCTTTTTATCCATCAGCGCACCTCGGAAAACATATTCAATCACATAATATCATTTAATTATTAACATTTCAACAAAATATTTCAAACCCACAAGGACTTTTAAAGCTGAAAAAACACGACAAATGAAAAAGGCACTGCCCACAAGGACAATGCCTTTTGAATGTTCTTATAAATTTATCTTTAAGGTCTTTAAAACTGCAATAAAGCTTGTAAGATGTTGATTTTGCGACCTGAAGCTGTATGAAGATACCGCGAGTGGTCGCAAAGTCAACAAACAAAAAGGCATCGACCTTTCAGTCGATGCCTTGTGTGTTCTTACAGCTTTATTCGCAGTTTTAAACTTATGCGAGCTCAGCGAAGTACTTGATTGTACGAACCATCTGGCTTGTGTAGCTGTTCTCGTTGTCGTACCAGGAAACAACCTGTACCTGATATGTGTCATCATCAATCTTAGCAACCATTGTCTGTGTTGCATCGAAGAGTGAGCCGTAACGCATACCGATAACGTCAGAAGAAACGATCTGCTCCTCGTTGTAACCGAATGAATCGTTAGCAGCAGCCTTCATAGCAGCGTTGATGCCGTCAACTGTGATGTCCTTACCCTTAACAACAGCAACAAGAAGAGTTGTTGAGCCGGTGGGTGTGGGAACTCTCTGTGCAGAGCCGATAAGCTTGCCGTTGAGCTCGGGGATAACAAGGCCGATAGCCTTTGCAGCACCTGTTGAGTTGGGAACGATGTTTGCAGCGCCTGCACGTGCACGGCGGAAGTCACCCTTTCTGTGGGGACCGTCAAGGATCATCTGATCGCCTGTGTAAGCGTGAACAGTTGTCATGATACCGCTCTGGATAGCTGCGTAATCGTTGAGAGCCTTAGCCATGGGAGCAAGGCAGTTTGTTGTGCAGGAAGCAGCAGAGATGATTGTGTCCTCAGCTGTGAGTGTCTTCTCGTTTACGCTGTAAACGATTGTGGGAAGATCGTTACCTGCGGGAGCAGAAATAACTACCTTCTTAGCACCTGCATCGATGTGAGCCTGGCTCTTGTCTTTAGAACAATAGAAGCCTGTGCATTCGAGAACTACGTCTACGCCGATTTCGCCCCAAGGAAGATCCTTAGCGTCTTTTTCAGCATAGATTTTGAGAGTTTTGCCGTCAACAGTGATGGTGCCTTCTTCGTCGTTAGCCTCTACAGTGTGAAGACCTTCGCCGATTCTTCCGCAGTAACCGCCTTGAGCAGTATCATACTTAAGAAGATTAGCAAGCATAGAGGGCTTTGTAAGGTCGTTGATAGCTACTACATCGTAACCTTCAGCGCCGAACATCTGACGGAAAGCAAGACGACCGATACGGCCAAATCCGTTAATTGCAACTTTAACCATGGGAATATACCTCCTAAAATTATTACCACTATATTTTAACCTAAAAGATTAAAATTTGCAAGTATTTCGTTTAATTTTTAACGATATTTAATGCATTTTTGTTAAAGTTCTGCATAGTGTACTAAAAAAACAAAAGAAAAAAAGGGTTTTAGTGCATATTTACAGACTATTTATAAGGCTTTCTGCGCATTTTATACCATCAACTGCAGCCGACATAATGCCACCGGCATATCCTGCGCCTTCGCCTGCAGGGTAAAGACCATCTGCCGATATGCTTATAAGGTCTTCGTTTCTGACAATTCTAAGTGGGGAAGAACTTCTTGTTTCGGGTCCTGTAAGCACAGCGCCACTATCTGCAAAACCACCTAGTTTTTTGTCTAATGCGCTAATTCCAAGCCTTAAAGAATTGTTTATAAATTCAGGATAAATTTTAGATAAATCTGTAAATATAGCATGGGGTTTTATTGTTGGCGAAACGGTAGGCTTACAGTCGTTACCGTTTACAAAACTGCCAACTGTTTGAACAGGAACACCCTTGCCGTTCGTCAAATTATATGCAGCTTCTTCAGCCTTGCGCTGAAACTCAATTCCACTTAAAAGGTCTGCACCCAGGTCTTCGGGTAAAACTTCGGTAAGCACAGCGCTATTAGCGTTTTCACCACTACGGTCAAAATAACTCATACCGTTAACTGCAATTTTTCCTTCTTCGCTGGAAGCGTTTACAACATAACCACCGGGACACATACAAAATGTATAAACACCCCTGTCGTTTTCTAAATGTACAGCCAACTTATAACTTGCAGCCGAAAGGGCAGGGTGATTAGCAAAATCTCCGTAAAGCGCTTTATTAATATCTTCTTGCTTGTGTTCAATTCTAAAACCTACTGCAAACGGCTTTTTAATCATATTAATTCCAACAGAATTAAGCATATAAAAAGTATCTCTTGCCGAATGTCCAATAGCTAATATAACTTTGTCGCAGTGTAGGGTGTAAACTTCGCCATTTTGTTTTTTTACATCTATTGACGATACTTTATCTTGGCTTAAATTAATTTTTTCAAGCCTTTCGCAAAATCTTACTTCGCCACCTAAAGAAATAATTTCATTTCTTATGTTTTTAACAACAACAGCCAATACATCGGTGCCAATATGAGCCTTTGCATCGGTTAAAATAGCCTTATCGGCACCATTTTTATGAAATATCTTTAGTACTTCACGGCATCTAATGTCGCTAATTCCGGTTGTTAATTTTCCGTCAGAAAAAGTGCCTGCGCCACCTTCGCCAAACTGAACGTTACTTTCGGTATCTAGTTTTCCACCCGACCAAAAAGCATCAACCTTTTGTTTTCTTGTGTCAACATCATCGCCACGTTCAATTACGATGGGGCGAAGTCCGGCTTTGGCTAACGTGTAAGCAGCAAAAATGCCGGCAGGCCCAAAACCTACAACAACAGGTCTTGTTTTGGAAACAGCCTTTTTATATGTGTAAATAGGTTCGGTATAAATTTTAGAATTTTTAATTCTTTTAAGTGCATTCTTTTCGTTATCTACTTCAATTAGAACAGAGCAACAAAAATGCACATCGTTTTTTCTTCTGGCATCTACCGATTTTTTATAAAGTACGGCCGATTTAATGTTAACACCCTTAAAGCTAACGACGCTTTTAAGATTATTAAAATCGGTATCAAGTGGTAAGTTTATATTAGAAACTAAAATCATAATTGTTTTACCACACTTTCTGCTGCAAGCATACCACTGGCAAATGCCCACGAAAGATTAAAACCACCACAGTCGCCATCAATATCAAGAAGCTCTCCAACTACGAAAAGTCCCTTATATCGTTTACTCATAAGAGTAGTGTTGCTAAATTCCAAAGTAGCTATGCCTCCGGCGCTAACTTGAGAATTTAAAAAGCCGGTGTTAGAAAGCACCTTGAATTTAAAGTTCTTTAATGTGTTTGCAATTTTGGCAAGATCGTCATCATTTAGCGCCATAACACTATCGCTTAATTTGTATCCACAATATTTAAGTACAACCTGTCCAAGTCTTTTGTTAAGCGAGCCCACAAAAAAATCTTCAAGTGTTCTAATGCTTAAAAGTTTTGCCCTATCCTTAATTTTAAGAATAAGCTCTTCTATATTGGTTTCAGGATAAAGGTCAAGAGATACAAAATATTCTTTATCATCTCTGCCACTTTGGCGTGAAATTTGTAAAATTGCAGGGCCCGAAAGTCCATAATCGCAAAATAGCACTTCGTCGGTGTATTCACACACGGCTTTATTACCACAAAACAAGGTTGCTTTGGCATCTACCTTAATTCCTTTGAGTTGGCGCACAAAATCTGTTTCGGTTTTAAGCTGTACAATAGAGGGGGAAACCTTTACGGTTTTAAAACCACTGCTTTTAAGGAATCTAAAAATATTTCCAAAAGAACCAATTTTATCTCCACCCGAAAGAAGTCCGGTTGCTAAAATTAGTTTTTTAGCATAAACTGTGTCGTTGCAAGAATGTAAAACATATTCCTTGCCAAACGCAATATCTTCAATTTTACAGTTTAAAACCGTGTTTACGCCAATGCGTTCACATTCAAACCTAAGGGCATCAACAACCGAAGAAGCCTGCAAGGAAGAAGGGAAGACCTTGTCGCCTTCAGCAATAAAGTCTACACCAATACTGTAAAAGAAATTTTTAATTTCTTCATATCCGAAGCGACTTAAAGCGTGTTGACAAAAAGCAACATCCTGCCCGTGAAAACGATTTAAGTCCAGCTTTAAATTTGTAATATTACATCGACCATTACCGGTGGTAATTAACTTTTTGCCAACCCTGTCAAGAGCTTCAAAAATATAAACCGAAAGATTCGGGTTTAATCTTTTGGCAGTTATGGCAGCAACAAGTCCCGAAGCACCACCACCAACAATGGCAATATCAGCAGTATAGTTCATACTAACTCCTAAAATTTAAAAATTATTCCAACAACTGCACCAATAGCAATATACACAATTGGGTGTTTTTTGAATTTCAGTATTCCAAAAAGTAAAACAGCGAAAAGCAATAATGCCTTAATGTTAAATACTTCTAAAATAGATGTTCCCGCAAAGTTTACAAGCAAGGGGGAAATCATAGATGTAAGCGATACAAAAAGCATACCTATAACGGCAGGTCTTAGCACATAGAACGTGTCTTTAACAAGTGCGTTTTCACGGAACTTGTTAAGGAAACCTGCAATAATCATAATTATAACAAGGCTTGGTAGCACAAGCGCTGTAGTAGCAATTACCGAGCCTAACGGTCCTGCAGTAGTAAAACCAACATAGGTTGCCATATTAATACCAATAGGTCCGGGGGTCGATTCCGAAACAGCTATCATATTAGAAAGCTCTGCAGTAGTAAACCAAGGATATTTTTCTGCCATATCCATAAGGAAGGGGATGGTAGCAAGTCCACCACCAACAGCGAAAAGACCTGTTTTAAAGAATTCCCAAAAAAGAAGCAAATAAGTCATTTATTTTACCTCCTTTTTAGCCGATGCTTTATCTAATATGCGTTTAGCAATAACACCAACAACAGCGCATACAATTGTTACAATTATTGGGGAAGCATCAAGTAAAAACATAGCAACAAATGCTGCAAGCGCAATACCAAAGGTAAAAGCATTTTTAATGCCCGATTTTATAAGCTTTAAAATTGCCTGAATAACAAGTGCGCAAACAGCAACGCTTATGCCCCTAAAAGCGCTTTCGGCTATTTCGTTGCCTGCAATAAGCTTTAAAACCGAAGCAAGAGCAGTAATTATTATAATAGAAGGGGTAACAACACCAATTGTCGCAAATATTCCACCTAAAATGCCCTTGCGCTTAAAGCCAATGAAGGTTGCTGTGTTAACGGCAATAATTCCGGGTGTGCATTGTCCAACGGCAAAATAGTCCATAATTTCTTCCATGGTAACAAAATTTCGTTTGGTAACAAGTTCGCGCTCAAGCATAGGAAGCATGGCGTAACCACCGCCGAATGTCATAATGCCAATTTTAAAAAATAAGCCAAAAAGGGTTAACAGTTCTTTCATTTTTTCTCCTTATATATGCGTTTTACGAAAGCAGTACCGTCTTCTACCAAAAATTCTGCTTCGTATCCCGAATAAAGCATTTTGTAAATTCTGTCGGGCGTGTTGTGGTAGGCAGGTCTTGGGTCTTCTGCAATAATTTCTTTAAAGTTTTCAATTATTATAGGATCTATGCCACTTATATCACAGTCTTCAAAACTAACGTTTAAAAACACTCTTGGCGCCATAGATAAAAAACCATCAATAGCATTTTCTTTGCTATCGGCATAAGGAATATATGGTTTAACATCAAAAATAGGTGTTCCGTCCATAAGGTCTGCACCCGAAATATGAAGAACAGGACCAAAATCTTCGGTGAATTCTACCTTGTCCAGTTTCACACAAGAAAGACCTAACGAGTTCGGTCTAAAAGGGGAACGGGTTGCAAAAACACCAATTCGTTTATTACCACCAAGTCTTGGTGGACGAACGGTTGGCGACCATTCACTTCTAACAGCTTCGCTAAACTGCCATATAAGCCAAATATGTGAAAAACCTTCAAGTCCCTTAAATGCTTCGGCAACACGGTATTCGGGTTCGAAAATAATTTGTGATTTAACCGTTTCGCAAAGACCACTTTGTCTTGGGATACCAAATTTATCCGAAAAACCGTTTCTTATTTCAGCAATTTTTTTAATGTTAAAACTGTCTGACATATCCACTCTACCTATAATTACATAATATTGTATATAGTATATAATTTTTACATTATAAATGC
>JAFOFE010000045.1 GCA_017387475.1 Clostridia bacterium
ACATAATGCCACCACGGAATATTTCGGCAACGTAGGCGCCGGAGTTTATACCAAAGGCTATAATTGCAATAAGCGTAGAATTTCTTGATGAAGCAAAAATTATAAAATACATAATCAGAAGTTGTACTACAACAGGCGTACCTCTGATTACCGTAAGGTACAGGTTAGCGATAGCGTTAAGTATTTTCATAATAACGTAGCCGATACCGCCGCGTTTTTTCATTGTTTCAAGATTTTTATCGTGGGTGGTACGAATAATTGCAATTATAACGCCTATTAAAATGCCGAGCAATACAGAAAAGAAGGTTATAAGCAAGGTCATTTTAAGGCCGTCTACAAGCCATTTCCATTTTTCGCCATCGATAAAATTAAGCTTGAAATCGTCGCAAAAACTTTGCACCCATTCGGGCGCATTCACATAAAAATTTGCAAACCATTCTGCCATTTTTAATGGTCTCCTTTATAAAACAGATAAAAAGGGCGGTAATTAATTCCGCCCTTTCGGTTTATGATTTTAAATATCCTTATTTAGAAGGGATGTACTTTTCAATGATCTTAGCAATTTCGCCGTTTTCGGTGAGTTTCTTAAGAGCTGCATTGATTTTTTCTAAGAGTTCGGTATCTGCCTTGTTAACAGCAATTGCATAATCTTCTTCAGCGTAAGAACCGTCGAGGATTTTGAGGCCTTCGTTAGCAGCTACGAAAGATTTAGCAGGTTCGTTATCGATAATAACTGCAGTAACCTTACCGCTCTTTAAAGCTTCAACAGCGTCTGCACCGGTCTTGTAACGTTCTACATTAGCTTCGCCGAAGCCCCAGTTTGCAGGTTCATCGGAAGAATAGATGTCGCCGGTAGTATCTTGCTGAACGCCGATTTTGATGCCTTCTTTAACGCCAACGGGGTTGCCGTCTGCATCGAATTCGGTATAGAAATCTTCGAAAGAAGCATATTCACTGTCGGCCTTTACGATAACGGACTGAATGCCCTTAGCGTAAGAGGTTGTGAAGTTAACACTTTCTTTTCTTTCGTCGGTAACTGTAAGACCTGCCATACCGATATCGTACTTACCTGTTTGAACGCCTGCAACGATAGCGCCAAAATCGATATCTACGATTTCGAGTTCAAGACCGAGTTCTTCAGCTATAAGACCTGCGATTTCAACGTCGATACCAGCGAAGGAACCGTCGTCTGCCTTATATTCATAGGGGGGGAACGCAGCGTTTGTAGCCATAACGAGTTTGTTGTCTTCCTTAGCGCCACAACCGGCAAAAGAAAGCACAAGAACGAGTGCTAAAAGTATAGCAATAATTTTTTTCATAATAGTTTTCCTCCAAAAAACATATTTAGTACCTACATTATATCACTCTTTGCATAAAATGCAAGACTTTTTTGAATATTGCTCATAAATATTCAATCTATTTATCATTGACTTTTAGGTGTGTGTAGGTTAAAATAGTTAACGTGTTAACTATTAACCAATTAACTGTTCGAGGTGATTGTTATTTTAGATAAGAATTCTATATCTCCACGTCAAGTACAACAAAAGCTTATGTGTATTAATCGTTTGCATCGTGCTACCGTAAACGCCAGAATAAGTGCAACCGGTATTCACAGAAGCCAACATATGATACTTATGTATTTAACAAGGTGTACCACTACGCCTTCGCAAAAAGATATTGCCAAGCATTTTGAAATTAGCGCGGCTGCTGTTGCAGTAAGCCTTAAAAAGCTTGAAGCAGGTGGTTACATTAAGCGCAAATGCGCCGAAAACGATAACCGTTATAATGAAATTGAAATAACCGAAAAAGGCAAAGAAGTTGTTGATTTTTCGCACTCAATATTTGAAGAAATAGACGCTAAAACCTTTTCGAATATAAACGACGAAGAAAAAGAGCAGCTTATTTTTCTTCTTAACAAGGTTCTTGGCAACCTAAAAAATATGACCGACAAGGAGAACGATATATGAAGCTTTGGTACAAATATATAAAACCTTATCTTCCCTACTTTATAATTGGACCTGTGTGTATGATTATAGAGGTTATAGGCGAAGTTTTAATGCCAAAATTTTTGGCTATTGTTATTAACGGTGCAACCGACGGAAGCTTAACTGTGGGTGGCAGCATTGGAACTGCAGGCCTTATGATATTAACGGCTGTAATGATGATGATAGGTGGTGTTGGTGGCGCATATTTTGGTGCTAAAGCATCTGTAAATTTTGCCACCGACCTTAGAGCCGATGTGTTTGCAAAGATACAAAAATTTTCTTTTGCTAATATAGATAAATTTTCTACCGGTTCACTTGTAACACGCCTTACCAATGATATTACACAGCTTCAAAACTTTTGCAACATGCTTCTTCGCATGTTCCTTCGTTCCCCCGGTATGCTTATTGGTGCTATTATTATGGCTGTTACTATGCGTCCCGACTTATCGGTTGTACTTCTTGTTACCCTTCCTCTTATGCTTGTTGCAATATTAATTATTGTGTTTAGAGGTTTCCCTCGTTTTGCAAGAATGCAAACAAAAATAGATGCACTTAACAACACCGTTCAAGAAAATCTTACTAATGTGCGTGTTGTTAAATCTTTTGTTAGAGAAAAATACGAAAATGACAGATTTAACGAAGTTAACGGCAACCTTAAACAAGCAGGTATGTCAGCTATGAAAAATATGATTTTCATGGGCCCTGTAATGACATTATTTATGAACGTTACCACACTTGCAGTTCTTTGGTTTGGCGCAAATATTGTACTTGGCGAAGCAGGAACTGTTGGTGGCATGGAAATCGGCGACCTTTCTGCATTTATTACCTATGTTACACAGATACTTTCTTCGCTTATGATGGTTACAATGATGTTAATGAATTCTTCACGTGCATTGGCATCTGCAAAGCGTGTACGCGAAGTGCTTGAAGAAGAAGTGGATATTAACGATACAGATGCAAAAGAACCCGAAAAGACCATTTTAAATGGTGAAATTGAATTTAAAAACGTAAGCTTCCGTTATTATAAGCACAGCGAAGATCCTGTATTAAACGATATTAATTTAAAAATTACAGCAGGAAGCACGGTTGGAATTATTGGTTCAACAGGCTGTGGAAAGACAACGCTTGTATCGCTTATTCCAAGACTTTACGATACCGACTCCGG
>JAFOFE010000046.1 GCA_017387475.1 Clostridia bacterium
CCTATGACTTCAGCTACGCCGCTTCCATTGTTAATACATAAATCGCCGTAATATCCCTGACCATACTTTCTGCCCCACTGATAAAGCTTTCCATATTGGAAATGATCTTTGTGGTAACCGCAGTTTACTGGAGCCCATACGACATAACCTATTTTGATTCCAGGGCCATGATTGATCTTGTGTTCATCTATATATGAAGGCATTTCATCCTTACTTTCTACACCATTGTCTTGAACGCAACGAACTGACCCTCCGTAAAAATGTCCATAATGCTCTGCAGGAATGGCCTTTCCTTCATCTTGAATGAAAAGCAAATATGATTGATAGGATGATTTATATTTTGTGGCAGACCAATAGAACCCCCAATATCCAGCGGCCTCAATGGCGGTATAAGTGTACGCATCACCAGCTGCAGGATACCATATGCTCTGATCTTCGCCTAATTCTCCTGCAAAGTCGAATCCTCTATTAATTTGGTCAAATTTTCCACTATACTCCTCTATAGTCCATGGAACTCCAAGAGCTGTTGACCAAACACCTTCAGCACCTCCGTTGGGTACGCGCCAACCGGCAGGACATGGGTCATAAATGGATTTTGGTGAATCTGATGTAGGCCAACGAGTGTGGTCAGTGCTGTCTGTACCGGTATAGTACCAATCATAATTTTTACCAGGACGGATAAAAGTGGTAGGATGTGCAATTGCAAACTCTATTGTCCCATTTGTTGCGGGTGTTGATGAATTGACCTGAGCAGGCCATGCAATTGTAGATTTAGCAATAGGCTGATTTAGCTCTTTATGATAGTGGTTCGTAGAGCAGCCTAAAAATGGGTCCTTCCTGCCCCACTGATATAGTAGTCCATGAGCACAGATGTCGCCAGGTGTGGCTGAAGTTGCACCAAGGTTGCGGTCCATCATGGTACCGGCGTTATTATAATAAACTTGACTCTGTGGCTTGTCTGTGAGCCAGATGTGCCAAGACCAGAGAATATTACCGGATGCGTCCTTAGCGGCGATGACAGCGTTTCCTTCCTTGAAGGTATCAGCGGCCTGGAAGGTGATGTAGCCGTCTGTGTAAACGGCATTCTTCACCACTTAATAACTTCAAGGATATTGTTAAGACTACACTTAAAGATAAACTTGAAGCATATAAAGAAAAAGGCATGGCAGGAAAACCACTTCGCGTTATGGTTGTGGGTATAACAAATGTCGGCAAATCTACATTCATCAACCGTATTGCAGGAAGCAAAAGGGTTAAGGCTGAAAATCGCCCCGGTGTTACAAGGGGTAATCAGTGGGTTTCTATTGATAAACAGCTTGAGCTTTTAGATACACCCGGTGTGCTTTGGCCTAAATTCGAAGACCAAACGGTTGCAGAACGCCTTGCATTCACAGGTGCAGTTAAAGACGGTATTCTTGATATAGAACTTCTTGCAGTTAGACTTTTAGAAAATCTTTCTGTAAATTACCCCAACCTTCTTAAAGAAAGATATAATTTGTCGGAACTTGAAGAAGATGCGTACGATATGCTTTGCACTATTGGTAAAAAGCGTGGTATGGTTATTAGGGGTGGAGAAACCGATACTGTAAGAGCGTCGGCAATGCTCCTAGAAGAATATCGCAACTGCAAAATTGGAAGAATTAGTCTTGAAAGGGTTGAAGATCGTGCCTGATTTTGAACTTGAACAACAAGCTGGCTTAAACGGATATAAATTTGTTTGTGGCGTAGACGAAGCGGGACGTGGCCCACTAGCAGGTCCTGTATGTGCAGCTGCAGTTATACTCGACCAAAACATTCAGCTAGAAGGCGTTAATGATTCTAAAAAACTTAGCGAAAAGAAAAGGGAAGCACTTTATGATGTGATATGTGAAAAAGCCGTGGCCTTTTCTATTGCTTTTGCTTCGGTTGAAGAAATTGAAGAACACAACATTTTAAATGCAACATATTTGGCAATGAATCGCGCAATCGAAGGTCTTAAAACCAAAGCCGATTTTGCACTAATCGACGGCAATCGTGTGCCTAAAGATATTAAGATTGATTGCCAAACGGTAGTTAAAGGCGACGCTAAATCTTTATCTATTGCAGCAGCATCAATTCTTGCAAAGGTTACAAGAGATAGACTTTTGCTTGAATATGATAAAAAATATCCCCAGTACAATTTTGCTAAACATAAGGGTTATGGCACGGCAGAACATATGGACGCAATAAGAAAATATGGCATTAGCGAAGTGCATAGACCTTCGTTCCTTAAAAAAATATGAGTTATCAAAAAGAGATAGGCCGAATAGGCGAACAACTTGTTGCCGATTGGCTTAAAACAAATGGATATATTATAACAAAGCGAAATTTTTCGTGTGGTTACGGCGAAATTGATATTGTTGCTGAAAGACCCAAAATGGTTGTTTTTGTTGAGGTTAAAACTCGCAAACAAAATTCGCTTGTTGCACCTAAAGATGCAGTTAGCAAAAGCAAGCAAGAAAAACTTGCTAAAACAGCAAAAACATTTTTAAATAGGGCGTATATGAAAAATATGCCATATCGTTTTGATGTTGCAGAAGTAACATATAGAATAGGGGAAGATGAACTTCCTAAATATTCGTTAAACTACATAAAAAATGCTTTTTTTAAAGATTTGTCGGAAGATTAGCTAAAACCCTTTGACAATACGCAGGAAATGTTATAATATTATATAAATAAAATACTTATAGAAAGGTATGCAAATGATTTACAACAGTACTCGAAACAATGAACAAAAAGCAGAAGCCGCATACGCTATTGCACACGGCATATCTAAAGAGGGTGGTCTTTTTGTACCACAAACTATACCTGCTTTAACAAATGAAGATTTTAAGGCTCTTAAGGGCATGAATTATGTCGATAGAGCAAAATATATTTTAGGTCGTTTTTTAACCGATTTTACCGAAGAAGAACTTGAATATTGCGCAAAAGGCGCATATCTCGGCACCTTCGATAACGATCAGCCTGCTCCTTTAAAGGCGTTAGATGACCAAATCAATGTATTGGAACTTTGGCATGGTCCTACATGTGCATTTAAAGACCTTGCGCTTCAAATTTTACCTTACTTATTAACCACATCTTCTAAAAAGGTTGGCGACGGGAAGAAAACTGTTATTCTTGTTGCTACTTCTGGCGATACAGGTAAGGCTGCACTTGAAGGCTTTAAAGATGTTCCCGGCACCGAAATTATGGTGTTCTATCCCAACGACGGTGTAAGCGCTATGCAGCAGCTTCAAATGAATACCCAAAAAGGTGAAAATGTTTATGTATGCGCTATCAACGGTAACTTTGATGATGCGCAAACCGGCGTTAAAACCATCTTTACTAATGATGATATTAAGAATCTTCTTGCCGAAAATAATATGGATTTTTCAAGTGCAAACTCTATAAACTGGGGTCGTCTTGCACCACAAATCATATATTACGTTTCTGCTTATTTAGATTTAATGGACAAGGGCGAAGATTATCTTAAAGATGGCTTCAACGTTGTTGTTCCAACCGGTAACTTCGGTAACATCCTTGCTGCTTACTATGCTCGTCAAATGGGCGCACCCATTAAGAAACTCATTTGCGCATCTAATAACAACAATGTTTTAAGCGATTTCCTTAAAACAGGTACTTATGACCGTAACAGAGATTTCTTTACCACTATTTCTCCTTCAATGGACATCCTTATTTCTTCTAACCTTGAAAGAATGCTTTATGAGCTTACAGGTCATAACGATAAGCAAGTTGCAGCTTGGCAAGATGCGCTTAAAAATGACGGTAAATATACAGTAACCGAAGATGTTCTTGCAAAACTTAAGGATCTTTTCTTTGGTGGATATTGCAGCGAAGAAAACACTTCTAAAACAATTAAGAATGTTTACGAAAAGTACGGTTATCTTATCGATACCCATACTGCAGTTGCAGTAAGCGTTTATGAAGATTACAAGGCAGAAACAGGCGACAATCGTCCTACTGTTATTGCATCTACTGCAAGTCCTTATAAGTTCGCTAACAGTGTTCTTGAAGCGCTCGGTGAAACCGTTCCCGAAGATGAATTTGATATTGCTGAAAAATTATCAGCTATTACCAATACCGAAATTCCAGCGCCTATCGCTGCGCTTCGCACTGCAGAAATTCGCTTCAACAATGTTTGCGAAAAAGACGATATGAATAAGGTTGTATTAAACCATTTAGGCATTACATTCTAATTAAACAAAAAACGCCCATCGGGCGTTTTTGTTTTGATTAGCACTTAGCCTTAAAGGTGTTGCAGGCAGTTTCTTTACTGCTTTGGCAGCTTCCGTTACCAACTTCAATATGACCTGCGTGGCACTTATTACCTTCGTGATGGTATTCGCAGTTTACAACATCACACTTAATGCCCGAAATTTCATTGTTTTTGCAATTGTTATTCATTTTGGAGTCCTCCGTTTTATAATTTGTTGCCAATTTGTATTGGCTGGTATTATTGTTTGAAAAAAATCAAAATATATTCAAAAGAGGTGAAAAAAGTTTGAGCGTTTTTGCAATTTCAGATTTGCATTTATCACTTGGTACAAATAAACCAATGGATATTTTCGGTTGGGATAATCACGTTGAAAGAATTAAAAGTAATTGGATAAGAATGGTAAAAGAAACAGATACCGTTGTTATTCCGGGCGATTTTTCTTGGGCGCTTAAACTTGAAGAAAGCCTTGAAGATTTTCGCTTTTTAGATTCGCTACCCGGCACAAAACTTCTGCTTAAAGGCAATCACGATCTTTGGTGGTCTACCGTTAAAAAGGTTAATGAGTTTTTTGAAAAGAACGATATTAAAACGGTTAAACTTATTTTTAACAGCGCAGAAGTGTGCGACGAGTTTGCAATTTGTGGAACTAGAGGATGGCTGTTTTCAGAAGCCGAAGATAATAAAAAAATAATTGCAAGAGAAGCAGGTCGATTAAGGCGCTCGCTCGAAACTGCTGTGCAAACAGGAAAAAAACCACTTGTGTTTACTCACTATCCCGTAGCCTATGGTGAAGAATATTGCACCGAACTTATAGACATTCTTAAAGAATTCAGTATAGATATTGTCTATTACGGACACATTCACGGCAACGGTTTTAATAATTCTATACCCGAATTTGATGGCATAAAGCTTAAACTTGTATCCTGCGACTGTATGAATTTTGTGCCTTATTTAATAAAATAAAAAAATTTAACTTTTTTGTAAAAAATTAGTAGAAAAATTTATTAATATATGTTATATTAATATTTGAACGTTTAGGCGCACTTGCGCCAAGCTTATTTTTGGAGGTAAAAATTATGAGTTTGAAAAATTCAAACAAAATCGACACCAATAAATACGAACTTGAAATTGCTATCGATAGCGCAAGTTTTTGCGATGCAATTCAAAAAGTATATAAGAAGGAAGCTAAAAATATAACTATCAACGGCTTCAGAAAGGGTAAAGCACCCCTTCACATGATCGAAAAGCTTTATGGCGAAGCAGTTTTCTTCGATGATGCTCTTAACTATCTTTACGAAGGCGTTCTTTTAAGCGCAGTTGACGAAGCTAAAATTAAGCTCGTTGATGTTGAAAAGACCGACGTTGTTTCTGTAAGTAAAGCAGAAGGCGCTGTTTTAAAGGTTACCGTTGTTGTTGAACCCGAAGTTGAACTCGGCGAATACAAGGGCCTTAAGGCAGAACGTGTAACTCCTGCTGTTTCCGATGAAGAAGTTCAAGCAGAAGTTGACCGTATGGCTGACAGAAACTCTCGTATCGTTACTGTTGAAGACAGAGCTGCTGCTATGAACGATATGACTGTTATCGATTTCGAAGGCTTTGTAGATGGAGTTGCTTTTGAAGGTGGTAAAGGCGAAAGCTACACCTTAACTCTTGGTTCCGGTCAGTTTATTCCCGGTTTCGAAGAACAAATCGTTGGACACAACACAGGCGACGAATTCGATGTAAACGTTACATTCCCCACAGACTATCAGGCTGAAGAACTTGCAGGTAAAGAAGCAACCTTTAAGTGCAAACTTCACGAAATCAAGGCAAAAGAAATGCCCACAATCGACGACGAATTTGCTAAGGATGTTAGTGAATTCGATACACTCGATGCTTTAAAAGAAGACATCAAAGCAAAGGCTTTAGATCGCAAGGCTAAAATTGCTGACGAAGAAGTTGAAAATCAACTTATCGATGCAGTTGTTGAAGGTATGAAGGCAGAAATCCCCGAAGCTATGATCGAAAACCGTTCTAACGAAAGCGTTCGTGAGTTCGACTATCGTTTACGTAGTCAGGGTATGGACCTTGAAACATATCTCAAGTACACACAAACTTCTATCGATGATTTCAAGGCTACCTTCCGTCCTCAAAGCGAAAAGCAGGTTAAGGTTCGTTTAGCATTAGAAAAAATCGTTGAACTCGAAGGCCTTACTGCTACCGAAGAAGAAATTGCTGCTGAATATGAAAAAATGGCTGCTTCCTATGGTGTAGAAGCAGATCAGGTTAAGGCTGCTATCCCTGAAAGCGATGTTATCGGAAGTCTTGCTATGGGCAAAGCTATCGATCTCGTTAAGTCTTCTGCCGAAATCAAAGAAGTAGCAGAAAAGACCGAAAAAAAGGCTGCTGCAAAGAAGCCTGCTGCTAAAAAGTCTACTGCAAAGAAGACCACTAAAAAAGCAGAAACCGAAGAAAAGGCTGAAGAAACAGCTGAATAATTGTTTATAATTTTCGGAATTCGTTCATAATATTTAATAATATTTCCAAGAGGTGTTTTATATGGCTATGACAATTCCTTATGTTGTGGAACAAACAAGTAGAGGCGAGCGTTCATACGATATCTATTCACGCCTTTTAAATGATAGAATTATAATGTTACCCGATCAGGTAGATAATAATTCTGCAAGTCTTATAATTGCACAGCTTTTATATCTCGAAGGGCAAGATCCTGAAAAGGATATAAGCTTTTATATCAACAGTCCTGGTGGAAGTGTTTCGGCAGGTATGGCAATTTATGATACTATGCAGTACATCAAGTGTGATGTTTCTACTATTTGTATCGGTATGGCAGCAAGTATGGGAGCATTCCTTCTTGCGGCAGGAACTAAAGGTAAGCGTTATGCTCTTCCTAACAGCGAAATTATGATTCATCAACCTTTAGGCGCAGCCGAAGGTCAGGCTAGTGATATTTTAATTCACGCACGTCATATTGAAAAAACTAGAAATACACTTAATCGTATTTTAAGTGAACGTACAGGTAAACCACTCGCAGAAATCGAGCGCGATACCGAACGCGATAACTTTATGTCGGCTCAAGAGGCTATGGAATACGGCCTTATCGACAAGGTTATTGAAAAACGCTAATTAAAACTTAAGAAAATCTCCATAGCAATATGGAGGTTTTCTTGCTGTTTATAAAAGGAGAAAATTATGCCAAATGGCAACAAAAATCAAAACGAAACTCGTTGTTCTTTTTGTGGTAAATCGGAATTACAGGTCGAAAGATTAATAGAGGGTCCCGGCGTATATATTTGCGACGAATGTGTAGATTTCTGCAGCAGTCTTTTAAATCCCGAAGAATTTGCTGTTCCTACACCACGTAAAGCAAAAAATGCCGAAAAAGATTTTGTTCTTCCCAAACCTACCGAAATTAAAGCTCATTTAGACGAATATGTTATTGGTCAAGATGAAGCGAAAATATCTTTAGCAGTTGCAGTTTATAATCATTATAAACGCATTTTTAAAGCAGACAAAACCGATGTAGAAATTAACAAAAGCAACGTTTTGCTTTTAGGCCCTACAGGTGTTGGTAAAACATTGCTTGCCCAAACTCTTGCAAAGTCTTTGGGTGTGCCTTTTGCTATAACCGATGCTACAACGTTAACCGAAGCAGGTTATGTTGGCGAAGATGTTGAGAACATTCTTCTTCGCCTTATCCAAGCAGCAGATTTCGATATAGCAAAAGCCGAAAAGGGAATTATCTATATCGATGAAATAGATAAAATTGCTCGTAAAAGCGAAAACACAAGCATCACACGTGATGTAAGTGGCGAAGGTGTACAGCAAGCGCTTCTTAAAATTTTAGAAGGTACTGTTGCAAATGTTCCACCACAAGGTGGCAGAAAGCACCCGCAGCAAGAATTTATACCAATTAATACTACCAACATTTTATTTATTTGTGGTGGTGCTTTCGATGGTATAGATAAAATTATTGAACGCCGTAAAGGTGGTTCAAGCCTTGGCTTCGAGCAAGATGTTAAATCTAAAAAGGAACTTGAAGCTGCAGATTTTTATAAAGATGTAACTCATAAAGACCTTGTAAAATATGGAATTATTCCCGAACTTGTTGGTAGAATTCCGGTTATAACAGGGCTTTCTGCAATGGATAAGGAAACACTTATAAAAATTATGACCGAGCCTAAAAATTCTATCGTTAAGCAGTATAAAGCTTTGTTCGATATTGACGGTGTAGAACTTGAATTTACAGACGAAGCGTTAGACTATATTGCAGAACTCACAATCGAAAGAAAAACGGGAGCTCGTGGTCTTCGTTCAATAATTGAAAAAGCTTTACAAACAACAATGTTTGAAGTTCCATCAGACGCTTCGGTACAAAAGGTTGTAATAACTAAAGATGCCGTTGATGGTGGAAAACCCGACGTTATAAGAAAAAACAGCAGTAAGTCCAAGAAGTAATCTTGGACTTATATGCATATATGCAACGAATAATGCATAAATATTCATTAAATGTTGGTCAAAGTACATAAAACTTATGCACTTTACATATATAAAATTACCCTTAATTACAATGTTTTAAAAAGCTCTTGACTTTCATTCAAAAAAGTTGCATAATTATGCACAGTTAATAACAAATTTTTGGAGGAAAATACAATGGATAAATCTCAAATCAAAAAGGTAGTTCTTGCATATTCTGGTGGTCTCGACACCTCTATCATAATTCCTTGGCTTAAAGAAAACTACAACAACTGCGAAGTTATTGCAGTGTCTGGCGACGTAGGACAGGGAACAGAACTTGACGGTCTTGAAGAAAAGGCTATCAAAACAGGTGCGTCCAAGCTCTATGTGCTCGATCTTAAAGATGAATATGTAGAAGATTATATTTGGCCTTGCCTTAAAGCCGGTGCCGATTATGAAAGTTATCTTCTCGGTACTTCTCACGCTCGTCCTTGCATTGCAAAGGGTCTGGCAGAAATCGCTATTAAAGAAGGCGCAGATGCTATCTGCCACGGCTGCACAGGTAAAGGTAACGACCAAGTTCGTTTTGAACTTACCTTAAAAGCATTCGCTCCCGAAATGGCTATAATTGCTCCTTGGCGTGAATGGGATATTAAATCTCGTGAAGAAGAAATTGAATATGCAGAAGCACACAACATTCCTCTTAAAATAAATCGCGAAACCAACTATTCAAAGGACAAGAACGTTTGGCACTTATCTCACGAAGGTTTAGACCTTGAAGATCCTGCTAACGAACCTACCTACAACAAG
>JAFOFE010000047.1 GCA_017387475.1 Clostridia bacterium
AACAAGAAATACTAAAGATGTGGTTGATGTTGTATTAAATGTACCGTCTAATAGTTTATCGTGTTTTTCTGATATAGATGCTTATTCTTTTGCTTATAAAATAATCTTTACCGACAAAACAACTACAGAATATGAGTATTATGAAGAAATAGAGCGCGAAGGTTATGAAGCGCCTATTGTTGAATATGTAGGCGAGTATGCTGAAGTAGGCTATGATACTTATTTGCAAGCTGGTTCTCAACCTGTAGATGTTACCTATCAAGGTAACACAACTACATATTATGTTCAAGTAGAGTCGTTGGTTTCATGGGTGTCAGACACCAAAGTTTATGGTGTTAATGATACGTTTTCAATAAAATATAGTGCTGGTGTTGAAGAACCTGCGTGGTTTCGCATAAGGGTAAAAGAGTCTGGAATATATTCGCCGTATCGTTATAATGAAGATGATTTTAGTACTAATTTTGAATACTATTCTTTAGATATAGTAGATAGCAACAACGAAGCTGCGTGGTATAGTGATGACTATTATGGTTGGGCGTTAAACGCAGGAGAAGATTATGTAATTAAATTCGACTATATTTTTGCATCTGGTCACGAAAGAAATACCATTGAATTTTGGTTCCAAAAAGAAGCTAGTTTAAAAAATGGCTGGTCTCAAAACGGTGGTAAATGGTATTACTATGAAAACGGCTTTTTGGTAACCGGCTGGAGATATATTGGCACAACTTGGTACTATTTCAATGACGATGGTATAATGCAAACAGGTTGGCAACTTATTGATTCTACTTGGTATTACTTTAATGTAGGTGGAGCAATGCAAACAGGCTGGCAGTATATAGGTGGTACTTGGTATTATTTCAATATTAGTGGAGATATGAGGACAGGCTGGTTGCAAAACGGCAGTGTTTGGTATTACTTAACGGATAATGGAGGTATGGTAACAGGTTGGAGATTGATCGACTCTAATTGGTATTACTTTAATGCAAGTGGAGCAATGCGAACAGGTTGGCAGTATATTGGTAACACTTGGTATTTCTTTAATAGTGGTGGAGATATGAGAACCGGCTGGATGCAAAACGGTAGCATTTGGTATTATTTTACACCTGGTGGTCATATGGCAATTGGTTGGCATTATATAGATTCTAATTGGTACTATTTCTATCCCGGAGGAAATATGGTAACGGGTTGGCTTAACCTTGGTGGAATATGGTTTTATCTTGCTGAAGGTGGTAATATGGTAACAGGTTGGCAACAAATAGGCTACAATTGGTATTACTTTAATACGTCAGGTGTTTGGATTCCACAATAATAAATAATATTAAAAGCAGGTGCATAAAGCATCTGCTTTTTCTTTACTTATACTAAAACTTTGTGGTATAATAATCGTATAGAAAGGAGTGAGAACGTGCCTGATAAATTTATTTTACATTCAAAATTCAAACCCACAGGCGACCAGCCACAAGCTATAGATAAACTTGTTGAAGGTTTAAATAATGGCGATAGAGAGCAAACTCTACTTGGCGTTACAGGTTCGGGTAAAACCTTTACAATGGCAAATATTATCGAGCGTGTTAACCGTCCGACGTTAGTTCTCGCTCACAATAAAACCCTTGCCGCACAGCTTTGCTCGGAGTTTCGCGAATTCTTCCCCGAAAACGCAGTTGAATATTTCGTATCCTATTACGATTATTATCAACCTGAAGCGTATTTACCGGGAACCGACACCTATATTGAAAAAGATTCGGCTATTAACGATGAAATAGATAAGCTTCGCCACTCGGCAACCTGCGCGCTTTCTGAACGCAGAGATGTTATAATTGTGGCATCTGTTTCTTGCATCTATTCTCTTGGTAACCCAATTGATTATAGAAACATGGTAATTTCCCTTCGTACAGGAATGGAAAAAAGCAGAGATTGGCTTATTAAGCGCCTTGTAGATTTGCAGTACGAAAGAAACGACGTAAACTTTACCCGAAATAAATTCAGGGTAAGGGGAGATGTGGTTGAAATTTATCCTGCATATTCTTACGAAAATGCGCTTCGTATAGACTTTTTCGGAGACGAAATAGAACGAATCGCAGAAATTAATACCGTTACGGGCGAAATAAAAAACGTTATGTCCCATACGGCAATTTATCCTGCATCGCACTATATTGTCCCTGCCGATAAAATGATGGACGCCCTTAAAGAAATAGAAGACGAAATGGAAGACAGAACTCGTTTCTTCCGTGAAAACGAAATGCTTATAGAAGAACAGCGTATTCGCCAAAGAACCGAATATGATATTGAAATGCTGCGTGAAATAGGTACCTGCAAGGGCGTAGAAAACTATTCTCGTGTGCTTTCGCGCAGACCACCGGGCAGTACACCGTTCACACTTCTAGATTATTTCCCAGATGATTTTCTGCTGTTTGTAGATGAATCTCACGTAATGCTTCCACAGGTTCGTGGTATGTATGGTGGAGATAGGGCAAGAAAAGAAAACCTGATCGATTACGGTTTCCGTCTGCCATCTGCTTACGACAACAGACCACTTAATTTCGATGAGTTTTACAGTCGCATAAATCAAGCTGTTTTTGTATCTGCAACCCCCGGTGATTTTGAAAAAAACAAGTCTGCAAGAATTGTAGAACAGGTTATTCGCCCAACAGGGCTTTTAGACCCACTTGTAACCGTTAAACCAACAGACGGACAAATTGATGACCTAGTTGCCGAAATTAACGAGAGAAGCGAAAAGAACGAGCGTGTGCTTGTTACAACGCTTACCAAAAAAATGGCAGAAGATTTGACCGACTATCTTGAAAAACTTAACATCAAAGTACGCTATATGCATTACGATATAGATACCATAGAGCGTATGGAAATTATAAGAGATTTACGTCTTGGTAAGTTTGATGTCTTGGTTGGAATAAACCTTCTTCGTGAAGGCTTGGATATACCCGAAGTATCATTGGTTGCAATACTCGATGCCGATAAAGAAGGCTTCCTTCGAAGCGAGACTTCGCTTATTCAAATAATAGGCCGTGCAGCCCGTAACGAACACGGCGAAGTTATTATGTATGCCGACAGCGTAACACATTCAATGGAACGAGCAATAACCGAAACCAATCGCAGAAGGGAAATACAGCAGGCATATAACGAAAAGCATGGCATTACACCTAAATCGGTTGTTAAGGATGTTCGCGATATAATTGAAATGTCCAAAGGACCCGATGAAACTAAATCTATCAAGAAAATGAGCAAATCTGAAAAAGAAAAACTCATTGCAGTTCTTACTACCGAAATGCGTGAAGCAGCTAAAATGCTCGAGTTCGAACACGCGGCATATCTTCGCGATAGAATTGCAAAACTTAAAGAATAAAAAACTCTGCCAAGGCAGAGTTTTTTATTTGCTATTATTCGTTATTTGTGGTAAAATAAAATGAATAGATATTTTTATAGGAGAAAAGTATGGCGCTAACTGAAATTGTTATTAAGGGAGCAAAGGAACATAACCTTAAAGGCGTGAACCTAACCATTCCCCGAGATAAGTTAATAGTGTTTACAGGGCTTTCGGGTTCGGGTAAATCTTCCTTGGCTTTCGACACAATTTATGCCGAAGGTCAGCGTCGCTATATGGAATCTCTGTCAAGCTATGCCCGTCAGTTTTTAGGGCTTATGGAAAAACCCGATGTTGAATCAATTGACGGTCTTTCTCCTGCAATTTCCATAGACCAAAAAACAACGTCTAAAAACCCACGTTCAACGGTTGGAACAGTAACCGAAATTTACGATTATTTGCGTCTTTTATATGCAAGGGTGGGCGTGCCACATTGCCCAATTTGTGGTAAAGAAATTAAACAACAAACAACCGACCAAATTGTAGATAATATTATGACGTTAGATGTCGGCACTAAAATTCAGGTTTTAGCGCCTGTAGTTAAGGGCAGAAAAGGCGAACACACTAAAGAACTTGAAAGCGCAAGAAAATCAGGCTTCTCTCGTGTTAGAATTGACGGAAACATTTATGACCTTTCCGAAGAAATTAAAATTGAAAAAAACAAAAAACACAATATAGAAATTGTTGTAGACCGTCTTGTTATTAAAGACGAAATTAAAAGCCGTTTAACCGATAGTGTAGAAACTGCAGCAACTCTTTCGGGTGGTATAACCTGTATAGATGTAATAGGTGGGGAAGAACTGCGCTTTTCGCAGTCCTACGCTTGTGAAGAACACGGCGTAAGCGTTCCCGAGCTCACACCTACAATGTTTTCTTTTAACTCTCCCTTTGGCGCATGCCCCACCTGTTCGGGTCTTGGCGTGTTTATGAAAATAGATGAACGCTTAATTATTGCCGATGAAGAAAAGTCGCTTTTAGATGGCGCAATTCAAGCATCGGGTTGGGGAGTAAATTCTTGGACAAACCCAAATGCAGGCACCATTGCAGTAATGTATTATGAAGGGCTTGCAAAGTATTTCGGTGTTGATATCAATACTCCCTTTAAAGACCTGCCTGAAAATATGAAAAATGCCGTTCTTTACGGTCTTGGCGAAACAAAAATAGAATTACACCGTAACGCCGAATGGGGCGGTGGAAGATATTACTCCACATTCGAAGGTGTGGTAAATAACCTTGAACGTCGTTATAAAGAAACAAAAAGCGATTATTCAAGAAACGAAATTGAAACCTATATGAATGAATGTAGTTGTCCCGAGTGTAAAGGTGCTAGATTAAAGCCTGAATCTTTGGCAGTTACAGTTGGTGGCAAAAGCATAAAAGCATTGTGCGACTTATCAATTAACGAAGAACTCGACTTCTTTTCTTCGTTACAGTTTTCTAAAACCGACGAGCAAATTGCAAAACCAATTTTAAAGGAAGTAAAAGCGCGTCTTAATTTCCTTAAAAATGTTGGGTTAGATTACCTTTCGCTTTCACGCACAGCAGGCACTTTGTCGGGTGGCGAAAGTCAGCGCATACGCCTTGCAACCCAAATGGGTTCGGCTTTAACAGGTGTGCTTTATATTTTAGATGAACCTAGTATTGGACTTCATCAAAGAGATAATGAAAAATTAATAGCAACCCTTAAACATCTTCGCGACCTTGGAAATACATTAATAGTAGTTGAACACGACGAAGACACAATGCGTGCTGCCGACCACATTGTAGATATCGGTCCGGGTGCCGGTATTCACGGTGGCGAAATTGTTTTCAGTGGAACACTGGAAGAACTTGAAAAGTTCGAAAATTCCATTACGGCAGATTACCTTACAGGCAAAAAGAAAATTGAAGTTCCAAGTAGCCGAAGAAAAGGTAACGGTGCCTATTTAACGGTTGAAGGCGCAGCAGAAAACAACCTTAAAGATGTTAATGTAAAAATACCACTTGGTAAGTTTGTTGCTGTAACAGGTGTATCGGGTTCGGGAAAATCTTCCCTTGTTAACGATGTGATTTATAAACATCTAGCAGCAAAGCTTAACCGTGCCAAAACCTTCCCAGGTAAGTTTAAAGAAATTAAGGGAACAGAGTTTTTAGACAAGGTTATCGATATAAGCCAACAACCAATTGGCAGAACACCACGTTCTAACCCTGCTACCTATATTGGCGTGTTTAACGATATCCGTGAACTTTTTGCATCTACTAAAGATGCAAAAGCAAAGGGTTATTCTGCAGGCAGATTTTCCTTTAATGTTAAGGGTGGACGTTGCGAAGCCTGCGAAGGCGACGGTATTATAAAAATTGCAATGCACTTCTTGCCCGATATTTATGTGCCTTGCGAAGTTTGTGGTGGTAGCCGTTATAACCGTGAAACCTTAAGCGTTAAATATAAAGGCAAAAGCATTTATGATATTCTTGAAATGACCATTGAAGAAGGTATGAACTTCTTCGAGCCAATTCCAAAAATTCATAGAAAGCTTAAAACCCTTTTCGATGTAGGTTTAGGTTATGTTAAAATCGGTCAGCCTGCTACAACCCTTTCGGGTGGCGAAGCTCAAAGAGTAAAACTTGCAAACGAGCTTGCTAAAAGGGGTACAGGTAAAACTATTTATATCCTGGATGAACCAACAACAGGCCTTCATACTGCCGATGTTCACAAATTGCTTGATGTTTTAAACAGACTTGTAGAACAGGGTAATACCGTGTTGGTTATTGAACACAATTTAGACGTTATTAAAACTGCCGACCACATAATTGATTTAGGTCCTGAAGGTGGCGATAAAGGTGGTACGGTTGTGTGTGTAGGCACACCTGAAGAAGTTGCAAAATGTGAAGCTTCTCATACAGGTCAGTTTATTAAAAAACTACTTTAAATTCACATATTATTAACCAAATAAACAAAAAAGGAAGTTAAAATATGTTTGGTTATATAAGGGCATCAAAGCCCGAAATGCGAATAAAAGAGTATGAACTTTACAAGGCTGTTTATTGTTCGCTTTGTAAAGAAATGGGTAAAACCTATGGCGTTTTTTCTCGCTTTACCTTAAGTTACGATTTTACCTTTTATGCTCTTTTAAATATGGCACTTAAAACCGATAGCTGCGATATTGTAAAAAAAGCTTGCACATGTAACCCACTTAAAAAGTGTTCTTATTTAAGCGTGCGTAAAGATATGCAAATGCCTGCAGCTGCTTCAATGATTTTATGTTATTTCAAATTAATGGATAATATAAATGACGAAAAAGGCTTAAAAAAAATTAAGTATTTTTTAGTAAAACCTTTTATAGCTTCGGCTTATAAAAAGGCATCTAAACTTTATCCCGAACTTAATAAAATAGCCGAAGATTATATTAATAATCAAACCTATATTGAAAAGGATAATTGCAGTAATATAGATATGGCTGCAGAGCCTACTGCAAAGTGTCTTGCCGAAATGTTTAAACTTTTAAGCGCCGACGAAATGCAAAAGCGTTGCCTAGATAGAGTAGGTTATTCTATTGGCAGATATATTTATATTTTAGATGCTGCAGTTGACCTAGACGAAGATATTAAACTAGGTAGGTATAACCCCTTAACAAAAATGCAACAAGAAGGGGATTACACTAAAGATTTCATAGCAGGTCAGCTTAACATCTGTGTTGGCGAAGCTGCAAAGGCATACGAACTGCTTGATATTAAAAAGTTTAAAAACATTCTAGATAATTTAATATATCTTGGCCTTCAAGATACATTTAAAAAGGAGTTAAAAATATGAGAGATCCTTATGAAGTGTTAGGCGTTGCAAAAAATGCAAGCGACGAAGAAATTAAAAACGCCTATCGCGCACTAGCAAGAAAGTATCATCCCGACAATTATGTTGACAACCCTCTTTCCGATTTAGCTAGTGAAAAAATGAAGGAAATCAACGATGCATACGACGCTATCGTTAATATGCGCAAGGGTGGTTCTTCCGGTGGAAGTTCAAAAGGCTCAAGCAATGAAGGTTCCGGCAACCCAACTTACGCGCATATTCGTTCACTTATTTCTAACAATATGCTCGACGAAGCACAAAGAATGCTCGATGAATTTCCAACGAATTCAAGAGATGCCGAATGGTACTTCTTAAGTGGTTCTGTGCTTTATAAGCGTGGTTGGTATTCAAATGCATATTCAAGCTTTGCAACTGCTGTAAATATGGATCCTAATAATTACGAATACAGACAGGCGCTTAACAATATGCAACGCCACCAAAACGGTGGATACAGTGGCCCATACAGAACAGGTAACAATATGGGTGGTTCTTGTGACACTTGCCCAAAGAGTTGGCTGATGAGCTTGAGGTATGGTGTCTCACCACAACCAGAGCAAGCGCCAGAGAACTCGAAGAGAGGAGTAGCGAACTGGCTGTTCTTGACATTGGATTGGAT
>JAFOFE010000048.1 GCA_017387475.1 Clostridia bacterium
GCGTTTACGAAACTCCCGGTGGCGCTATCCTCTACAAAGCACACGAATTCCTTGAAATGTCGGTTTCTCCTGAACAAGCTCCCGATGTTCCTACATATGTTACAATTCATTTCGAAAAGGGTGTTCCCACAGCTATTAATGGCGAAGAAATGAAGGCGTTAAGCATTGTAGAAACTCTTAACGAAATCGGTGGAGCAAACGGCATCGGTCTTCTCGATATCGTAGAAAACCGTCTTGTTGGTATGAAGAGCCGTGGCGTTTACGAAACTCCCGGTGGCGCTATCCTCTACAAAGCACACGAATTCCTTGAAATGCTCTGCCTTGACAGAGAAACTTCTCACTATAAGAAGTTAGTTGCTCAAAAGTTTGGTGAACTCGTTTACTTCGGTCAATGGTTTACACCACTTCGTGAAGCAATCTCTGCATTTGTAGATAAAACCCAAGAAACCGTTACAGGTGATGTTAAGTTAAAGCTTTACAAGGGCAACATTATTTATGCAGGTGCAACATCTCCCTATACTCTTTACGATGACGAAGTTGCTTCCTTCGGCGACGACGGTGGCGCTTACGACCAAAAAGATTCTGCAGGCTTTATCAACCTTTACGGACTTCCCATTAAGGTTAAAGCAATGCTCGATAAGAAGAGGGAACAAAAATAATGACAAAGGTTTTTATTGACGGAAGTCAGGGAACAACAGGTCTTAGAATTTTCGATAGATTAAGCGCTAGGGAAGACATTGAACTTATTAAGCTTCCCGAAGATTTAAGAAAAGACCTTAAAGCCAGAACCGATGCAATAAATTCTTCAGATATAACCTTTCTTTGTCTGCCCGATGCTGCTGCAATAGAAATAGCAGAAAAGGCAAATAAGAATGTAAGAATACTAGACACTTCCACTGCTCACCGTACAAGTGAGCAGTGGATTTACGGTTTTCCTGAGGTATTTGAAAATGGCTTTGAAACTGTAAGAAACGCAAACAGAGTAGCAGTGCCGGGTTGCCACGCAAGTGGGTTTATTGCGCTGGTTAAACCCCTTGTAGATGCAGGTGTTCTTCCAAGCGACGCGCTTATAACCTGTCATTCTATAACCGGCTATTCGGGTGGTGGCAAGAAAATGATTGCCGAGTACGAAGACGAAGCAAGACCTTCAATTTTCGATGCGCCACGCCAATATGCACTTTCACAACAACATAAACATCTAAAAGAAATGAAGGCAATTTCAGGCATTCAAAATGCGCCTATTTTTTGCCCAGTCGTTTCCGATTTTTATAGTGGAATGTGCGTAACCGTGCCTTTGTTTAAAGAACAACTCAGCAGTGCAAATTTAAACGATATTAAGGCAATTTATAAAAATAAATATAACGGCCCAATAGTTAATTTCTGCGAAGAAATAGGCGAAAACGGTCTTATTTCTGCATCGGGAATAATGGGTAAAGATAGTATGCAAATTTTCGTAGAAGGCAATGAAGACAGAATACTTCTCATTGCAAGATACGATAATTTAGGCAAAGGCGCTTCGGGCGCAGCCCTTGAATGTATGAATATTATGATGGGCACAGATATTACTAGTGGACTTGATATTTAAGGAGTAAAAAATGCAATTTATAAATGGCGGCGTTTGTGCCGCAAAAGGCTTTAAAGCCAACGGAATACATTGTGGAATTCGTAAGAATAAATTAAAGCGCGATCTAACACTTATTGTAAGTGAAAAAAGAGCAGCTGCAGCAGGTGTTTACACTACTAACCTTGTAAAAGGTGCGCCTAACGTTGTAACTAAAGAAAACATTTCCGACGGTTACGCTATGGCAGCTATTTGTAATAGTGGCAACGCAAATACTTGCAATGCAAACGGTATTGAAGTTGCAAAAGAAATGTGTACTTTAACTGCTAATGCGCTTGGTATTGCTGCTAATGATGTTATTGTTGCATCTACAGGCGTTATCGGACAACCTTTAGATATCACTCCAATCAAAAACGGTATTCCTGAATTAGTACAGGGTCTTTCACTTAACGGAAGCCTTGCTGCCGAAGGTATTATGACTACCGACACCAAACCAAAAGAAGTTGCAGTTAGCTTCAATATAGGTTCTAAAGAATGTAAAATTGGTGGCATTGCTAAAGGCTCGGGTATGATACATCCTAATATGGCAACAATGCTTGTGTTCATTACAACCGACGTTGCAATTTCACCCGAAATGCTTCAAAAAGCACTTAGCGCAGATATAAAGACTACCTTCAATATGGTTAGCATCGATGGCGATACATCTACTAATGATATGGTAACCGTTATGGCTAACGGTATGGCAGAAAATGAAATGATTACTTCGGAAGGCGAAGCTTTCGAAAAATTCTGTAAAGCCCTTAATACTGTAAACGTTCAGCTCTGCAAAATGATTGCAGGTGATGGTGAAGGTGCAACAAAACTTCTTGAATGTGCTGTAAGTGGTGCAGAAAATGAAGCCATTGCTAAAACGGTTGCAAAATCTGTAATTTGTTCTTCGCTTACAAAGGCTGCAATGTTTGGTGCCGATGCTAACTGGGGCAGAGTACTATGTGCTATTGGATATAGTGGTGCAAATGTTGATGTTACCAAAATTGATGTTTCGTTTAAATCTGCAGCAGGCGAAATTGTTGTTTGCCAAAATGGTGCAGGTGTAGATTTTTCCGAAGAGATTGCTAAACAAATCTTACTTGAAGAAGAAATTACAATTTTAGTAAATCTCAATAGTGGTAACGCTTCAGCGCTTGCTTGGGGTTGCGACCTTACCTATGATTACGTAAAAATCAACGGAGATTACAGAACTTAAAGAGGTTATAAAATGATAACAAATGCCCAAAGAGCAGAGATTCTTGTTAACGCTCTGCCATACATAAAAAAGTATTACAATAAAATTATCGTTGTAAAATACGGTGGCAATGCAATGATAAATGAAGAACTTAAAAATGCCGTAATGGGCGACCTTGTACTTTTAAATACTGTTGGTATTAAGGTCGTTTTAGTTCACGGTGGTGGCCCTGAAATTTCAGGAATGCTTAACAAAATCGGCAAGAAAAGCGAATTCGTTAACGGTCTTCGTGTAACCGATGCAGAAACTGCCGATATCGTTCTTCAGGTACTTGCAGGTAAAATCAATAAAACACTCGTTAACCACCTTCAAAATAGTGGTGGTAAAGCTGTTGGCCTTTCAGGTATGGACGGCCATCTTATTGAAGCAGAAATCAAAGACCCTGCTTTAGGCTTTGTTGGCGAAATAACCGATATTAATATTGAACCTGTTACCGACCTTTTAGATAAAGGATATATTCCGGTTATCTCAACAGTTGGTTGCGATAAAGAAGGCAACGTTTATAACATTAATGCCGATACAGCAGCTGCAAGAATTGCAAGCGCTCTTGGGGCAGAAGCATTATTCCTTATGACCGATATTGTTGGACTTCTTCGTGATAAAGATGATGAATCTACCCTTATTTCAAGCGTTTGCGTTAGTGAAGCACCACAACTTATGCGTGAAGGCGTAATTTCCGGTGGTATGATTCCCAAAATCGAATGTAGTGTTGAAGCTATCCGTCAAGGCGTAAGCAAAGTGTTTATGCTCGACGGCAGAGTACCACATTCACTTCTTATTGAAACCCTTACTAACGAGGGTATCGGAACAATGCTCTACGGAGGTTAATTTTAATGAGCATAACTTCTTTAGACAATTCATTTGTTGCGTCTACTTATGGCCGTTTCCCAATAGAATTAAGCCATGGTAAAGGCGCAAAATTATATGATACAAATGGTAAAGAGTATATAGATATGGGTACAGGTATTGCCGTAAATGCTTTTGGTGTTTGCGATGATGAATGGACTAATGCAGTTAAAGCACAGTTAGATAAGCTTGCCCATACATCTAATCTTTACTACACCGAGCCTTGTGCAAAACTTGCAGAGCTTCTTTGCAATAAAACCGGAATGAAAAAGGTATTCTTTTCAAATTCAGGTGCCGAAGCAAACGAGTGTGCAATAAAAGCTGCGCGCCGTTATAGTTTCCAAAAATATGGAGAGGGCAGAAGCACAATCGTTACTTTAAAACAGTCCTTCCATGGTAGAACTATCACAACACTTGCTGCAACAGGACAAGATTCATTCCATACCGAATTTGCTCCGTTTACCGAAGGCTTTGTGTATGCCGAAGCGAATAATACACAGTCGGTTATAGATCTTGCAAAGCAAAATAACGCTTGTGCTGTTATGATGGAACTTGTTCAAGGCGAAGGTGGCGTTATGAAATTAGATAATGATTTTGCAACAGATGTTGCTGCTTTCTGTAATAAAAACGACATTCTTCTTGTTATAGACGAAGTTCAAACAGGTAACGGCAGAACAGGCAGCCTTTATGCTTTTGAACAATTTGGAATTATACCCGACATAGTGTCTACCGCAAAAGGTCTTGGTGGTGGCTTGCCAATAGGTGCTACTATGTTTGGTGAAAAGACCGAAGGCGTTTTAACGCCTGGTTCCCATGGTTCTACTTTTGGTGGCAACCCTGTTTGTTGCGCCGGCGCATATAACATCATTTCAAGAATCGATAATAAACTTTTAGATGAAGTTAAGGCTAAAAGTGAATATATTTTTAAAGAACTAGGCTCTGCAAAAGGTGTTAAGTCTGTAAGTGGAATGGGTCTTATGATAGGAATCGAAACCGAAAAAGATGCCAAAGAAATTGTTGCTGCTTGCCGTGAACAAGGCGTTCTTGTTTTAACAGCTAAAACTAAAGTTCGCTTGCTTCCACCACTGAATATAACAATGCAAGACCTTGAAAAAGCTGTTAATGTAATTAAGGAGTGTATTAAATAATGGCTAAACATTTACTTAAACTTATGGATTTTTCCAAGCAAGATATAACCGATATTTTAAATCTTGCCGACCAGTTAAAATACGAAAAAAAGCACGGTATTGAACATCATTATTTAAAGGGTAAAACACTTGGTATGATATTCCAAAAATCTTCTACCCGTACCCGTGTGTCTTTCGAAGTTGGTATGTATGACCTTGGTGGTTCAGCGCTTTTCCTTTCAAGCCGTGATTTACAAATTGGCAGAGGCGAACCTGTTGAAGATACAGCACGTGTTCTTTCGGGTTACCTTGACGGAATTATGATTAGAACCTTCGAACAGTCCGAAGTTGAAGCGCTTGCTGAATACGGTTCAATTCCCATTATTAACGGTCTTACCGACTATTGCCATCCCTGTCAGGTTCTTGCTGACCTTATGACATTCCGTGAATTTAAAGGCAATTTCGAAGGCAAGAAGATGTGCTATATCGGCGACGGCAATAATATGGCAAACAGCCTTATTGTTGGTGGTATTAAAATGGGCATGAAGGTTGCAATTGCTTGCCCGAATGCATACAAACCCGATGTCGATATTATGAAGTGGGCTAGCGAAAACGGCGACTTCCTTTGCACAGAAGATATTTTGGAAGCTGCTAAAGACGCAGACGTTATTTATACTGATGTTTGGGCTTCTATGGGTCAAGAAGAAGAAAAGGCGGAACGCGAAAAGGTGTTTACCGGCTACCAAATTAACGATTCCGTTATGGCTGTAGCTGCAGAAGGCGCTATGGTACAGCATTGCTTACCTGCGCACAGAGAAGAAGAAATTACAGCAAAAGTATTCGAAGAACATGCCGAAGAAATCTTCGCAGAAGCAGAAAACAGACTCCACGCACAAAAAGCCGTTCTTGTAAAACTTATGGGTAATAAATAATACAAAAACACCACAGGTTTCCCTGTGGTGTTTTAATTTTTATAGGGTGCAACGTTCTAGATGCGCCGAATTTTATAAATTATTCTTAATTGCTTTAAACGATTCGTCGCTTATAACGTGTTCAATTTTGCAAGCGTCGTTCGAAGCTGTTTCTGCCGAGACACCAAGCTTAATTAAATATTCGGTAATAACCTTGTGTCTGGCTAAAATCTTTTCGGCAGTTTCAAGCCCGATATCTGTTAAACTTAAAAAACCGTCCTTGTCGGCTGTAACATATCCACCTGTTTTCAAAAGACCTAAAGCACGGCTAACACTAGGTTTTGAATAACCCATATGTTCGCAAATATCAATAGCGCGAACATTTGGCTTTTTTCTTGTTAGTATTAGTATTGTTTCAAGATACATTTCGCCTGATTCTTGTAAATGCATTAAATAACCCCTTAAAGTGTTTTGTTTATTATAGCATAGAAATAAATTGGTTTCAACCTAAAAAAACATAAAAAAACTGTTGACAAAATTTGGCTTTAGGTATATAATAGCATACGGTTAGCAGAGGCTAACTGCAAATTGTATTTTGGAGAGAAATATGTGCCTTTATGATGTAGATGCAGGTAAACAGTACATAGTTAAAGCCGTTCTTACTAATGATGATGAACTTAATTCTTTTCTTTTTTCGCTAGGTTGTTACGAAGGCCAACCGGTTACGGTAATTGCAAAAAGAAAAGGTGGTCTTACTGTTTCTATTAAAGATGGCCGTTATAGTATTGATAACGCCTTGGCAAAAGCCATAATTATTTAGAGGGTGGGGAACCCTCACTTATTTTTAAAACTCAGTTAGCCTACGCTAACTGCATTTGGAGGAATTAATGAGAATAGCACTCGCGGGCAACCCAAACAGTGGTAAAACCACTATGTATAATGCCCTTACAGGTAAAAACGAACGTGTCGGTAACTGGGCAGGTGTTACTGTAGAAAAAAACCAAAGCGCATTAAAAAGAAGCTTTGGCAAAAATAGTGTCGTGGTGGTCGATCTTCCGGGCGCGTATTCAATGTCGCCGTTTACTAGTGAAGAAAGCATAACCAGCGATTACATTAAAACCGATAGCCCTGATGTTATTATTAATATTGTTGATGCTACAAACTTAAGTAGAAGCCTGTTTTTTACAACTCAACTTTTAGAGCTGGGCATACCTGTTGTTGTGGCTTTGAACAAGACAGATATTAATGATAAGAAACATACTGAAATAAACGCAGCCGAACTTTCAAGTGAACTTGGGTGTCCTGTAATAAAAACGGTTTCAACAAGCAAAAGGGGACTTAAAGAACTTATCAAGGCTGCTCAGACTAGCTGTGGCAAAACTCAAAAGGCGCCTTATGTACAAAACGGAGTTGACGAAACTAATAAAAACGCAGTTTTTGCTGCCGATAAAAAACGTTTCGATTTTGTGAACGATATAGTTGCTAAAGTAGAACTTCGCGAAACAAAAACAAATGAATTTTCCGTATCCGACAAAATAGATAATATCTTAACAAATAAGTGGGCAGGTATTCCTATTTTTGCAGTAGTTATGTTTGCAGTTTTTTGGATATCTCAAGCAGGCCCTGGTGTTTGGTTGGCAGACTGGCTTACAGCCGTACTAGAACAAGGTCAAGCGTGGCTTGGAGAATTGTTTAGTGGTGCAAATGAACTGTTATATGCGCTGCTAATAGATGGTGTTGTTGGTGGCGTTATAGCAGTCGTTGGCTTTTTACCACTTGTTATGGTAATGTATTTCCTTATTGCTTTACTTGAAGACTGTGGGTATATGGCAAGAGTTTCGGTTGTACTTGACCCAATATTTAAGCGTGTCGGTCTTTCAGGCAAATCGGTAATTCCTTTTGTAGTTGGTACCGGTTGCTCTATTCCTGGCGTTATGGCGTGCAGAACAATAAGAGATGAACGTGAACGTCGTGCAACGGCAATGCTTGCACCATTTATGCCTTGTGGTGCTAAACTTCCTGTAATAGCTTTGTTTTCAGGTGTCTTCTTTAAAAATGCATCTTGGGTAGGCCCGTTAATGTATTTTGTGGGAATTATAATTATTTTCTTTGGTGCGTTACTTATAAATAAGGTTGCAGCCTATAAGCCAAGAAAATCTTTCTTTATAATAGAACTGCCCGAATATAAAGCGCCATCGCTTTTAAGGGCATTTTCCTCAATGTGTTCTAGAGGATGGGCGTACATAGTTAAAGCAGCTACAATAATTCTTCTTTGCAATACGCTTGTTCAACTTATGCAAAGCTTTACAATTACCTTAAGCCCTGCCGAAACAGCAGACGCTTCTATACTTGCGCTTGTGGCGCATCCGTTTGCATATTTAATAGTGCCTGTTGTTGGCGTGCTTTCGTGGGAACTTGCTGCAGCTGCTATCACGGGCTTTATAGCAAAAGAAAACGTTGTGGGTACACTTGCTGTGTGCTTTGGTATTACCAATTTTATAAATGTTGAAGAATTGGTGCTGGAAAGTGGTGCTGCAGAAGTGGCAGCAGTTATGGGTATTGGCCCCGTAGCAGCGCTTGCTTATTTAATGTTTAACTTGTTTACACCGCCTTGCTTTGCTGCTATTGGCGCTATGAATAGCGAAATTAATAATAAGGCTTGGTTCTGGGGTGGAATAGGAATACAGTTCTTTGTAGGCTTTACAGTAGGTTATCTTGTTTATACAGTGGGCACTATAATAACTAATGTTAATACGCTTAATTTAGTTGCTGTGCTTTGTGGTGGTGTAGCTGTTGTGGCTATGTTTGGAATAATTGCAGTTATAAGTGTGTCAAATAAAAAGAAACTTCTTGCAAAGGAAATATAATATGGAAAACATAATTCTTATACTTTTGCTTGTGGTAATTTTGGTGCCTGTAATCATATACATAATTAAGGCAAGAAAAAAGGGAATAAGATGTATTGGCTGCCCCAATAAAAATTGCCAAGGTAAATGTAATAAATCGGAATAATAAAAGCACAAACGGTAAAACTTCTACCGTTTGTGCTTTTTGTTTCTAAATATTGACAAAAAACAACATTATACAGTATTATAATATTAGTACAAGCAAAACTTGTGCAAAGAAAGGAGAGTTTTTATGGTACGTTTAAAAACAAATCGAGGCTTACTTAAGTGTATTTTACTGTCTTTCCTCACATTTGGTATCTATGGAATTGTAGTTATGTCTGAAGTGTCCGATACTGTAAACTTTGTTGCAACAAGATTTGACGGTAAAAAGACAATGCATTTTTGTCTTATGACCTTTGTTTTTTCTTGGCTTACTTTCGGTGTGGCACCTTTTGTGTGGTTTCACAGAATTTCTGCAAGAATAGGCAATGTACTTAAGGTTAGAAACATCCCTTACTCTTTTGGCGCAGGATCCTTCTGGGGCTGGTATATATTAGGTTCATTAATAGGCGTAGGACCATTTATTTATACACACAAACTCTTTAAGGCTATGAACCTTATGTGTGCAGACTTTAATGCAAATAACTAACAAATAATTTTAAAAGGCACGATTGCGATAGCGATCGTGCCTTTTTTGTGTAATAGGTAAGAAAAAAGAGCTAACCAATCGGTTAGCTTTTTTTGGTGCGGATAATGGGACTTGACCGGCTGCTTCGCATACTTATAGCTTGTCGAC
>JAFOFE010000049.1 GCA_017387475.1 Clostridia bacterium
AACTTTATAACCTGATTTTTTGCAATTATTTGTAGGAACACTAACATAAAAATCACTGCCACCTGCACAAGATACAATAACGGTGTCATCTTCTTCTGCGTCAAGATTTATCATTCTTGTAGCAGTAAGTACCGACATATCTAATTTACCGGCACCAATCATACCTATTTCTTCATCGGATGTGAAAACTGCTTCAATTGGAGGATGTTTAATATTAGAACTTTCAAGAATTGCCAATATCATTGCAACAGCTATTCCGTTATCTCCACCAAGCGTGGTGCCGTTAGCCGAAAGAAAATCGTCTTTTCGTTCAAGCTTGATTGAGTCAACCAAAAAATCTATATCATTATCTGCAGTTTTTTGACAAACCATATCTATATGGCCTTGCAAAATTATTGCCGATTCATTTTCCAGTCCAAATGTCCCCTGTTTATAAATAACCACGTTTGCATTATCGTCTGCATAATATTTAAGGCCTGATTTTTTGGCAAATTCTACGCAAAAATCAGCTAACATTTGACAATTTTCCGAGCCATGTGGTATTGCTGATATTTCTTCAAATATTTCAAAAATTCTTGAATGTTTCAAATCATTAAAGTTCAAATTTAATTCTCCTAAAATATTATTTCTATTTAAGTTTATAACACTATTAATTTTTGTCAATATTTTTTTGATTTTCTATGCAATTTTTAGTAAAAAAAACACAGTAAAATGATTGTTATTTTATTGACAAATGCGATCACTTTTCTTATAATATATTTGTATAAATATGTTATATATTTATAACTATATAAAATATGAGGTTGATAGTATGCTACCAAAGTTGAACGGCGTTATCGTTCCGCATCGTAAAAATACTGCTGCTATGCCTGCAGTAAAGATGCCAGCGCCAAAATCGGTAACCATCCCGATGAACATGCATATTGGTGCCCCTTCTGTTCCCTGCGTTAAGGTAGGCGACGAGGTTAAGGTTGGCCAGCTTATAGCTGAAGCTGGTGGATTTGTTAGTGCACCTGTTCATGCATCTGTTTCCGGTAAGGTAACTGCAGTAGGTCCTATGCTTGCAAGCAACGGTTCTCAAGTTACCGCAATTACAATTGAATCTGACGGCGAAATGACCGTTAGCGAAACTTGTGTTGCTCCTGCAATTTCTGATTACGATTCATTTATTGCTGCAGTTCGTGCAAGTGGTGCTGTTGGTCTTGGAGGCGCAGGCTTCCCCACAGCTGTTAAGCTTGATGTAAAAGACACAAGCAGAATTCAAGAAGTTGTTATCAACGGCGCTGAATGTGAACCCTACATCACAGCAGATACTCGCACAATGATTGATGACGCTGACCTTGTTAAAGAAGGCGTAGAACTTCTTAAAAAGTACCTTAATGTACAAAAAGTTGTTATCGGTATTGAAAAGAACAAGCCCGAAGCAATTGCGAAAATGAATGAGCTAGCTCGCGAAGACAGCACAATTAGCGTTAAGGCTCTCCCCTCTGTATATCCACAGGGTGGTGAAAAGGTTCTTATTTACAATTGCGTTGGCAAAATTGTTCCCGAAGGCAAACTTCCTATCGACGTAGGCGTTGTAGTTATGAACTGTACAACCCTTACCTTCCTTGCTAAATATGCAAAGACAGGTGTGCCCCTTACCGAAAAAATGATGACTGTTGATGGAAGCGCTGTTGCTAATCCACAAAACGTTATTGTTCCTATCGGTACTTCTATGCAAGATGTATTCGACTTCTGTGGTGGTTTCAAGGCTGAACCCAAGAAACTTCTTTACGGTGGTCCTATGATGGGTATTGCTGTTCCAGATTCTACAGCTCCTATCTTAAAGAATACCAACGCTATTCTTGCTCTTGCAGCAAAAGACGCTGTTCTTCCTGAACCTACTCCTTGCATTCGTTGTGGTAAATGTATCGATACATGTCCTTTAAAACTTATGCCTGTTGAATATGCACGTGCTCTTGCTACTGGAGACATGGAACTTCTTGAAAAGAGAAAAGTTAATCTTTGTATGGAATGTGGTTGCTGCTCTTTCGTTTGTCCTGCAAGAAGACCTCTTGTTGAAAACAACAAACTTGCAAAGGCAGAACTTCGCAAATATCAGGCAGAAAAGAATGGAGGTAATAAGTAATGGACAAGCTTATTCTTTCAGTTTCTCCTCATCTTCGTGCAAAGACTAATACAACTATCGTAATGCTCGATGTTGTTATTGCTCTTATGCCTGCACTTGTTATGTCGGCTGTTGTTTTCGGCCTTCGTGCACTTTTATTAGTTGCTGTTTGCGTTGCAACATCCGTACTTGCTGAATTCCTTTTTGGTCTTCTTTGCAAGAAACCTTGTACTGTTGGCGACCTTTCTGCTGTTGTAACAGGTATTTTACTTGCTTTCAACCTTCCTGTTGGCGTTCCTGTATGGCAGGCAGTTATCGGTAGTATCGTTGCTATCATTGTTGTAAAACAACTTTTCGGTGGCCTTGGTATGAACTTTGCTAACCCTGCAATTGTTGGACGTATTTTTATGTTCCTTGCATTCTCTGGCACAATGTCAAATTACCAAATTCCAAACGATGCCGGTGAATTAGTTGCTACTGCAACCCCACTTGTTGCTACCGGAGATGAAGTTCCTACACTTTTAAATCTCTTCCTTGGTAACAACAATGGTTGTATCGGTGAAACTTGTGCTGTTGCACTTATTGCCGGTGGAATTTATCTTATGGTTAGAAAAGTTATTTCTTTCCATATTCCCGTAGTATTCATTGGTACAGTTTTCGTATTAAGCCTTCTTGTTGTACCCGAAGGTCAAACTGCAATCAACTACGCTTTATATCAAATTCTTTCCGGTGGTCTTATGCTCGGCGCTATCTTCATGGCTACCGACTATGTAACTAGTCCTTACACCAAATGGGGTAAAGTTATTTTCGCTTTAGGCTGTGGTCTTATCACCTTTGCTATTCGTCAATGGGGTTCATATCCGGAAGGCGTATCCTTCTCTATTCTCTTTATGAACATCCTTACTCCTTATATTAATAACTGGACTGCAACTAAACCTTTTGGAGGTGCTAAATAATGAAAAAAGATTCTTTAAAAAGTATTATAGTATTAGTTAGCATCTGCCTTGTTGTAGGCTTACTCCTTTCAGGTGTTAACTCAATTACAGCTCCCATTATTGAAAAGAACGATTCTGCTGCAGCAAACGGCGCTTACTTAGTTGTTCTTCCCAACGCTACAACCTTTGAAGACGTAATAGGCGACTTTCCTGAAACTGTTTTAGAAATGAAAAAAGATGCCGGTGGTTCCGGTTTTGCATTCAAAATTCAAGGTTCTTCTAGCTACAGCCAATCTCCTTTACAGATGATTCTTGGTATTGATAACGAAGGTAAAATTACCAAACTTGTTATTACCAACTATGCAGAAACCAAGGGTAATGCTGCTGATTTCGAAGCTTTATTCGTTGGCAAAGATGCAACTATGACCGATGTTGTTGCAGGTGTTACCTACACTACAAACGCTATTAAAGATGCTGTTAAGGCTGCATACGATGTATTCTTTGAATATGCAGACATCGAAAAGTCTGACGAACAAAAACTTCAAGAACTTTACGGCGTAATTATGCCAAACGCAACAGATAAGACTGGTGCATTTGCTTTTGAAGCTGTAGAATCTGATTCTGCTCCTGCTTCTGTAACAGGCATTTACGCTTCTAAACTTGGTATTGGTTATATTATGACCGTCACCAGTGGCGACAAGACTCTTGTTATTGGCGTTAACGCATACGGAAAAGCTTATGTTGTTTACGATATTGATGGCAACGATCTTTCTGCCGATGCTTCTTACGATGCTGCTAAAGCTGATGCTGAAGCTGCAATGGCTTCTATATATGAAGCTAACCATGATGCAATTGTTGCTAAAATGGTAACCGAAGGTATTATTTCTTCTGCTGCCGATGCACAAAAGGTTGACTTTAGTGCAGTATCTTCTCGCGTTGTTGCTGTTTACAAAGTTTCCGGTGGTCTTGCTTACGTTGCTAAGGCTGAAGGCTTCGGTGGACTTATCACTGTTTGCTACGTAATTAACGATGCAGGCGAAATTGTTAAATATGCTACCCTTGCACAAACAGAAGTTGCATACGAAAACCTCTACGGAACCTATATCGCAGAAGATGAATATGCTGCTAACCTTACCGGAAAAACTGTTGCTGATGTTACCGATGATACATTACTCATCGCAGGTTCCACCTTCACAACAAACGCAACTAAGCTTTGCTGGAACGATATTAAAGCAGCTCACGAAATCTTAAACGGGGAGGTACAATAATAATGAATAACACACAAACCTTATTAAAAGGCATTATTAAAGAAAACCCCGTACTTGTTCTTTTACTTGGAACTTGCCCTACACTTGCAGTTACTTCAGATGTTAAGAGTGCCGTTGGTATGGCTGCTGCAGCTGCAATTGTATTAATTCTTTCAAACCTTGCAATTTCTTTACTTCGCAACATTATTCCAGACAAGGTTCGTATTCCCTGCTATATCGTAGTTATTGCAGGTTTCGTTACTGTGGTTGAAATGCTTATGCACGCATTCTTCCCTGAAATTTACTCTGCACTTGGAATTTTCTTATCCCTTATTGTTGTTAACTGCATAATTCTTGGCCGTGCCGAAATGTTCGCTAGCAAGAACGGTGTTGTTGCTTCTATAATGGACGGAATTGGTATGGCAATTGGCTTTGCAATTGCACTTGTTGCTATGGCAACTATCCGTGAAGTATTTGGTGCTGGTGCTTTCTTTGGAATTGAAATTCCTTTCCTTAAAGATTACACCATTCCCATTTTAACTTCTGCACCTGGTGGATTCTTTGTTTTTGGTTTATTAATTGCTATTGTTAATAAGTTCTTATCAAAGAAGAGAAAACCAAAAGCAGAATTTGGTTGTGAAGGTTGTCCTTCTGCAAATTCCTGCAATAAAACAGACTGTGAAAAGGAGGCTGAATAATTATGTTTAAAGATTTAATTATAATTATAATGACTTCGGTTCTTGTCAATAACTATGTACTTTCACGTTTCCTTGGTATCTGCCCCTTCCTTGGTGTTTCCAAGAAAACAAATCAAGCCTTCGGTATGGGCGTGGCAGTAATTCTTGTTATGATGATGGCTACCCTTGTTACTTGGCCAATTCAAAGATATGTTCTTGATGCTTTTGGTCTTGAATATTTACAGACTATCGTATTTATTCTTGTAATCGCAGCTCTTGTACAGCTTGTTGAAATGTTCTTAAAGAAGGTAATTCCATCATTACACGCATCTCTTGGAATATATCTTCCCCTTATTACTACCAACTGTGCTGTTCTTGGTGTTTGCAAAAACTCACTCACCGAAGAAATGCTTACAAAAGCAGATACTCCTCAATTCCTTTATGCAATGATTTATGCATTTGCATCTGGTCTTGGTTTCCTTCTTGCTATGGTACTTTTTGCTGGCGTTCGTAACAGAATTGCTGCAAGCAAACCTCCAAAAGCATTCGAAGGTACACCTATCACTCTTATATCTGCTTCCATTGTTGCTTTAGCATTCTTTGGCTTCGGTGGCATTGCAGAAAACCTTTTTAAATAATTATAAGGAGTTACTAATATGCCAATTTTAATTGCCACAGCTGTTGTTACAGCTATCGGACTTCTTTGCGCAGTAATGTTAGCAGTAGCTTCAAAAGCATTCGAGGTTAAAACTAACCCTAAAACCGAGCAAATTCGTGCCTGCCTTCCCGGTGCAAACTGTGGTGCATGTGGATATGCTGGTTGCGACGGTTATGCAAATGCGCTTGCTGAAGAAATTGAAACAAACACTTCCCTTTGCACACCTGGTGCTGCAAAGGTTGCTGCAGATGTAGCAGAAGTGCTTGGTGTTGCTGCTGTTGAAGTTACCAAAAAGGTTGCATTAGTACATTGTAATGGTTCTTGCGAAAACACAGGCAAAAAGGCTGAATATAAAGGACCTCAAAGTTGTAGTGCTGCTAAACTCATTTTTGGTGGCGATGGACAATGTGTTTACGGTTGTTTAGGTCTTGGTGACTGTGTAAGCGTTTGCGAATACGATGCTATTCACATTGTTGATGGCGTAGCACGTGTTGATATTGACGCTTGTACTGCATGCGGACGTTGCGCTAAAAAATGTCCTAACGCACTTATTTCCATTATTCCTGCAACTAAACCTGTTGCTGTAAAATGCAGCAATAAAGATAAGGGTGCTGTTGCTCGCAAAAACTGCAAGGTTGCTTGCATTGGTTGTATGAAGTGTGAAAAAGTTTGTCCAAATGGAGCTATCAAGGTAGAAAACAATCTTTCACGTATCGATTACGAAAAGTGCATTGCTTGTGGTGCTTGTGCAGAAGCTTGCCCAACTAACGCAATTAAATTTTAAAATAATTTAAAGGATACAAGTCCTGCGAAATTCGCAGGACTTGTATTAAAAAGTATTATGTTTTTTGAAATTATAAAAAAGTACAGAAATGATATTCTGCTTATATTAGCTCTTATTCTTGTTTCTGCATCCACTTGGTTAATTCTTGATACCACAAAGACATCAGGAAGCACCGTAGTTGTATTTAAAGACAATACGGAATACGCTCAATACGACCTAAACAAAGATGCTGAAATAATGATAAAAGATGGCGACGAATACAACAAGCTAATTATTAAAGACGGTAGCGTAAAGGTTGTTGAAGCTTCTTGTCCTAAACAAATGTGTGTTAATTCAAGTGCTATATCATATAACAACGAAACTATTACCTGCCTTCATAATAAGGTTGTTGTAAAAGTTATATCCGATATTGACCCTGAAGTCGATTTTATATCTTAGGAGGGTAAATTATGAAAGCTAAAAAAATTACCCAACTAAGCCTATTTTGCGCTGTCGCAATGATAATGTCTTATATAGAAGCACTTATACCACTTCCTTTACCTTTCGGCATTAAGGTTGGGCTTCCAAACATAATTATTGTATTCATTCTTTATAGGTTCGGGCCAAAAGAAGCAGCCATTGTTTCACTTGTAAGAGTTATACTTGTTTCCCTTTTATTTGGCAACGCTATGACATTGGCATATAGCCTTGCTGGTGCGTTTTTAAGTATAGCTTTAATGACAGCCCTTAAAGCAACAAAATGGTTTACAACCATAGGAATTAGCGTTGCTGGTGGTATTTTCCATAATACAGGTCAAACAATAGTAGCTTGCTTACTTATGAATACGCTAGAAATTTCATCAATTTTGCCACTACTAACCATTACCGGTACAATTGCAGGAATTTTAGTTGGCATATGCGGACATCTTTTAATTGCTAAATTTCCAAAAATATAAAAGCAGTCAAGAACTACTTGACTGCTTTTTGTTTTATAATGATAATAATGCACTTGCAATGGTAAAATAAATTAAAAGCGAAACTGCATCGACAAGTGTTGTAATAAATGGGCTTGCCATAACTGCTGGATCAAGGCCTATTTTTTTTGCGCCAATTGGCAATAAACAACCAACTATTTTAGCGAAAATTACAGTTGCAAAAATTGTGAACGATACTACTAACGCAACAGTATTTGTTATATTTTCGCCAAGAATTAAAATATCTAAAAGAAGTATCTTCAAATAGTTAGTAACAGAAAGTATAGCACCACAAATAAGCGATACTCTAAACTCTTTAAAAAACACCTTAAAAACATCTTTAAATGCAATATCGCCAAGTGATAATGCACGAATAACTGTTACGGAAGTTTGGCTGCCCGAATTACCACCCGTATTCATTATCATTGGTATAAATGCAATAAGTGCTGTTTGAACTGCTAATGCGCTTTCAAATGCGCCTATTATCCATCCTGTAAAGGTGCACGAAAGCATTAATATAACAAGCCAAGGAATACGAGATTTGACAGTTTCGAAAATGCCTGTTTTAAGATAGGTCTTATCAGACGGAGAAATAGCTGCCATCTTTTCGATATCTTCTGTGTTTTCTTCTTGGATGACATCAATAATATCATCGACAGTAATAATACCAATAAGTCTGTTTTCTGTATCTACAACCGGCAGTGCCAACATATCGTATTTTTCGAATGTTTGTATTACGTCTTCTTTATCGTCGGTAGTAAATGAGAAGATAACATTTTCTTCCATTATTTCGCCAATTGTTTGTTCGGGCGCAGAAAGCAATAAATCTTTTGCAGTAACAACACCAATTAGTCTTCTTCTGGAATCGGTAACGTAGCAGGTATATATAGTTTCTTTATCAAGGCCTACGCTTCTAATTTTAACAAAGGCGCTTTCAACCGTCATATCACGCTTAAGTGCAATATACTCGGTAGTCATAATGCTACCTGCGCTATCATCAGGATATGCTAATATTAAATTAATATCTTTACGAGTTTGTGCATCGGCTTGACGAATAATTCTTTTAGCAACCGAAGCAGGCATTTCTTCGATAATGTCAACAGCGTCATCGACAAACAATTCAGAAAGCACATCACGAAGTTCTTTATCACTGAAAGCCGAAATCAGTAACATCTGCATATCTGAATCCATTTCTACAAAGGTTTCAGCTGCAAGTTCTTTTGGTAATATTCTAAAAACTAAAATAAGCTCATTTTGAGGTATGTTTTCTAAATAAGAAACGATATCTGTAGGGTTTTCTTCGGAAAGCATAACTTTAAGTTCCGAAAGTTTACGACTTTCAAGAAGTTCTAATACTTTTTCCTGCATAAAAACACCTCCAAAATTTTTTTAAAATATTATAGCACCACTAAAAAATATTGTCAATTAATTAGACTTTATATTAATTAGGTGCGCTATACAAGGAATGCTTTGACCTTGCTGAACAGATGTTGGCGACATTAAAGCTCCGGTTGCACAAAACAAAATATTTTTAAGCTCATTATTTTTGAGTTTTTTCATAATGTGCGTTGTTAAAACACTTGCAGAACAACCACATCCTGACCCACCTGCGTGAACATCTTGCGTATTAAAATCAAAAATCATATTGCCACAATCTTTATGATGTTTTCTTAAATTAATTCCATCTTTATCTAATAGTTCATAAAGCAGCTCTGAACCTATCATACCAAGATCACCTGTATATATCATATCGTAATCTTGTGGCGATGTGTTAGTATCCTTTAAATAGGTTAAAATGGTGTCTGCTGCAGCAGGGGAAAATGTCAAGAGAACACCATAAAATTTTATTATTTACTTTTTAACAACTTATAGGTTTTTGTTGGGAAGAAGAAAATATTTAACACTTTTGTTTTCTTCGCAATTGTTGCTGCTAAAACCGAAAATACTATTCCAAACACAGTACCTGCAATAACATGAACAATCCAATTTGAAATATTTAAACGAATTAAAATAATTCTAATTCCTGCAGTGAAAATTGTATGTAACAAATAAATCTGCAAGGAATATTTATTCATAAATAAAAGGAATTTCGATACTGGTTTTATATTCTCAATTAATGAAATTAATAAAATGCTTGAATAAATACCAAACACTATCATAATTTCTTTAAACCATGGTGCTTCAATTTTTCCAAAAAGAATTAGCGCTATACCTACTGCTAAATGTGCCAAAATGATAGCGCATTTAACAAGAATTGGTAAGTTAATGATTTTCTTAAAATTAACAAATGTGCCTATACCAAATGCTAATGCAGAATAAAAAAAAATATCAAAACTACCAAGACCTATATTAAGTAAAGGTAGTCCGTATCCTAAAAGTAAAACTACAGCTGTAATTTGCCAATTCTTTAAAAACTTTGAAAGGCTTGCCCAAATTACAAACAAAAAGAACAAAGCGTATAAGAACCAATATTGCGCTACAGGTGTTTTCCAAATGTTTAGTACATCAAGTGCTGAAGACTTTGTATTGGTTTCGCCTACAAAACTATTTATAAGTATATAAACTGTAGAAAACACAACATAAGGCACGCCAAGATTAATAAGCTTATGAATAATGAAAGATACTCTAGTTTTTTTACCCTTCCATTCCCCTGTTTCTTTATACACTACACCACTTAAAAATAAAAATAATGCAACATGGAAAGACCAAACAAATAATTCTACACCTTCAAAGAAAGCAGGTATATTAATGCTAGCAAGCCTAACGCCCATAATAACGTGTCCAAACAACACAAGAAAACAGGCGTAACCTTTTAACTTGTCAACAAGAATGTTTCTTTCCATACTACACCACCTTAGCTAATCTTTTTTGCTTTTGCAAGAAGAAGAAATTATGTATTTAGGTCTACCCTTAATTTCTTCATAAATACGTGCAACATAGTAACCGATAATTCCAAGACTAATCATCATAATACTACCAATAAATATCAAAATAAGTATAACGGTTGTCATACCTTCAAGGGCTCTGCCGGACAACTTATCTATAAGCGCCCAAATGCCAAAAACAGCTGTTATAAAAAGCATTACAAAACCAAGAACGGTTACGATTTGCATTGGCGCTGTAGTATATGCCGAAATATTTGATACAGCATATTTCATAAGTCCGGTAAGTGTCCACTTTGAAGAACCCTCTGTTCTTTCGTTAACATCAAATTCAACGGTAGCCTTCTTATACCCTACCCAGAAAGATATAGCTCTAAAGAAGCCTTTTCTTTCGGGAATGCGATTTAATATATCAACAACTTTTCTGTCAAGAAGCTTAAAATCGGAAGCGTTTGACATATCAAAACCTACAAGTGAACTAATGATAGAATAAAATCCTTTAGCTGCTAAACCGTGAATTTTCTTTTCTTTACCCCTTGAGCTTTTAATGCCTTCAACAATTTCGTAGCCTTCTTGCCATAAGCGATACATATCAACAATCTTTTCGGGTGGGTGTTGTAAATCACAGTCAATAACAACAACACACCTGCCTTCAGCTGCAGCAAGTCCTGCAGAAATTGCAGCTTCTTTTCCGAA
>JAFOFE010000050.1 GCA_017387475.1 Clostridia bacterium
CAAAGTATATTGATCTTGTTTTGGGAGGTCTTTATGGAGCGATTAGCTATTGTTGTTCCTTGCTATAATGAGGAAGAGGTTTTGCCGGAAACCATTCGGCGCCTTATAACTTTGCTAAATGATCTAAATAGTTTAGAAAAAAGATCGAAGTACTGGTCAAATATAAAAGCCAATGATTGGGCAGATGCACTGCGCATTTTTGCTGAATCTCAAAGCGGCGTTTCTAAAACCATCCCTCAAAGAAATAAATTATTTATTGATTTCTTGATATCTATGAAACTTAAGAAAAACCCGCAATATATGATTCATTACCTAAATTCGGCTGATGAGAAAAGTGGTTATCTTGATTTTGAACACATTGTGCCTCGCAAGATAATTCAAAATCATATTAAGGACCTTACAACTTCGCAGCAAAACTTATTTAATTTCTCACACGTAGGAAATCTGTGCTATCTGACGGTTAAGGATAATCGTTCTAAACGAGAAAAAACGATATATGAATATGTTGAAGATAGACCTTCTTATACTTTCGACAAAGACTATTTGAAGTTTAATGGTTATCCCGAAAAAGATGATTTAAAATTTATCCATTATTCTAATAGCGACTTTAGAGATGAATATTCTAAATTCATCAAATACCGCACAGATACTCTTTGTAAAGAATTTCTTGAACTTGTAAAAGAACTGTATTAGTATAAAACCTCCATCCGTTTTGGATGGAGGTTTTATTATGTCCTTAAGAGTACAACTCCTACGGATAGCCTTTTCGTTTTCATGGCGAGTGTAGGGCGCAGCGTCCTCGATGCGCCGTAAAAAAACACCCGATGAATTTCATCGGGTGTTTAATTTTAACTGTTTATTGCCTTAACAAATTAGCAAACGCCTTGAGCGATCATTGCTTCAGCAACCTTTTCGAAGCCTGCGATGTTAGCGCCTGCAACAAGGTCGCCTTCCATGCCGTACTTCTTGGCAGCAGCTGCGCTAGCTTCGAAGATGTTCTTCATAATCTGCTTAAGTTTAGCGTCAACTTCTTCTGCAGTCCAGCTGTAACGCATAGAGTTCTGGCTCATTTCAAGACCGGAAACTGCTACGCCACCTGCGTTAACTGCTTTTGAAGGAGCAATAACAACGCCGTTTTCTTTAAGGTATGCAACAGCCTCTGCAGTTGTGGGCATGTTTGCAACTTCAACATAATACTTAACACCGTTAGCAACAATGTTTTTAGCATCTTCAATGCCAACTTCGTTTTGTGTAGCGCAAGGCATAACAACGTCAACCTTGGTAGCCCAGGGGCGTTGACCCTTGAAGAAGGGAACACCGAACTTTTCAGCGTAATCTTCTACTTTATCACGGCCACTAGCTCTCATTTCAAGCATAAAGTTAACCTTTTCTTCGGTAGAAACGCCGTCTTCATCATATATGTATCCGTCGGGACCGGAAATAGTAACAACCTTACCACCAAGTTCGTTAATCTTCTTAACGGTACCCCAAGCAACGTTACCGAAGCCGGATACAGCAAAGGTCTTACCCTTAATTTCTTCGCCGAAGGAAGCTAACATATTGTCTACATAGTAAACAGCGCCAAAACCGGTAGCTTCGGGACGAATTAAAGAACCACCAAAGGAAATACCCTTACCGGTAAGAACGCCTGTAAATTCGTTGCGAAGGCGTTTGTACTGACCGTACATATAGCCAACTTCACGTGCGCCAACACCAATGTCGCCTGCAGGAACGTCGGTATCTGCGCCGATGTGGCGTTGAAGTTCGGTCATAAAGCTTTGGCAGAAGCGCATAACTTCCATATCAGACTTGCCACGTGGGTCGAAGTCTGCACCACCTTTACCACCACCCATAGGGAGAGAAGTAAGGCTGTTTTTGAAGGTTTGTTCGAAACCTAAGAACTTCATAATAGAAGCGTTTACAGAGGGATGGAAACGGATACCACCCTTGTAAGGACCAATAGCAGAGTTGAACTGTACTCTGAAACCACGGTTAATTTGAACCTGACCGTTATCGTCTACCCAAGGAACACGGAAGAAGATTTGGCGTTCGGGTTCAACCATGCGTTCAATAACGCCTGCCTTTTCAAATTTTGGGTTTTGTTCTACAACAGGTTCTAAAGATTCAAGAACCTCTAAAACTGCCTGAAGAAATTCGGGTTCGCCGGCATTACGTGCTTCAACGTCGGCATAAACCCTCTTAAGATATTCATTCTTAAGCATAATATATCCTCCTAAAATTATTTATAATTTAAAAATTTAACAAACTAAAGTATAAACTTTCAGCGCCAATTTGTCAATATTTATATAGTAAAAAAATTATCGAAATTTGCATAAATTTGGGCATTTGTTTTGTATAAAAAAACAAATGTGCGCCACTCGCGTACAAAAACGAAAAAAAACGGTAAAAAAATGGTTGAAAAGCCTATGGTATATTGATATAATAAATATTGTAAAAATATGCTATTTAGCAAATAATCTAATTTTTGTTGGAGAAATTACAATGAATCTTGCAGACTATAATACCCTTCAAAAAATACTTAAAAGTGAAGGTTTTAATACAAAAAAATCTCTTGGCCAAAATTTCCTTGTCAACCCCGACGTTTGTCCCGAAATGGCAAAATCTGCCTGCGATAAAGAAACAGGCGCACTTGAAATTGGCCCGGGAGCCGGCGTGCTTACAAGGGAACTTGCGTCCGAAGCTAAAAAGGTTGTGGCAATCGAACTCGATAATCGCTTAAAACCTGTGCTTGCCCGTACCCTTGCCGACAAAGACAATGCCGAAGTTATTTTTGGCGATGCTATGAAAATAAATTTGGTGGAACTTATTAAAGAAAAGTTTTCCGACTGTAAAAGGGTAGCAGTATGCGCCAACCTGCCATACTATATAACTTCGCCTATTATTATGATGCTGCTTGAAAGCCGACTTCCAATAGATAATATAACCGTTATGGTACAAAAGGAAGCAGCCGAGCGCCTTTGCGCCGAAGTTGGAAGCAGGGAATCGGGCGCAGTTACGGTTGCCGTTAACTACTACGCACAAGCCGAAATTCTTTTCGATGTAGACAGATATTCGTTTATGCCCCCACCCAATGTAGATTCTGCTGTTATTAAATTAAATCTGCGCACTAAACCCGAAGTTGAACTTACAGATGAAAAATTCTTTTTCACATTTATAAAGGCAGCCTTTGCACAACGAAGAAAGACATTGGTAAACACAGTTTCTTCTTCAATCGGCGTTTCAAAAGACCTGCTTCGTGAAGCCTTAAATGCTGCAGGACTCCCTGATACAGCAAGGGGCGAAAGCCTTACAATGAGCGAACTTGCAAGTGTTGCAAACTACCTTGCAGAAAGGAAATAATCGTGAAGGATATAAAACACGTAATATTAAATTATCGTAACCGACAAACAGTTACGTTTGGTAAATACGAAACAAACGGCGAAGAAATGCACCACCACGATATGTACCAAATCGAATTCATATCTGCAGGCAAAGGCACCTTAAAGCTTAACAATAAGGAATACCCTGCAAAAAGGGGTCTTATGTACGCTGTAAGACTGCGCGACTACCACGCATTTGAAGTAAGCGAAACCCTAACCGTGCATAGAATTATTCTACCCCTTAAATGTATGCCCGAAAAAATGTCGTACGGTATGCTTAAAAGCAAGGTAGATATAATTACCCGTTTAGATGAAGAGCCGTCCAAGCATGTAGAAAACCTGTTTTTAATGTTAGAAAGCCGTGGTAAAGCTTGGCTTAACAATGAAATTTATATTCAGGAATGGTTAATTAATATAATTGTAACCGAATTTTTCGAAAGGGTAAAATTCAAGCCCGAAGACGTATATGTGTCCGATGCCGAAAAGCTTGAAAAGGTTATGCTTTATATTCAAGACAACTTCAGAAGAAAGCTAACCATTGCCGAAGTAGCCGACCATTTTAAAATGAATGCAAGCTACCTTAATCGAATTTTTAAAGAGCAAAAGGGAACAACCCTTTACGCTGCAGTTAAAAGCGCAAGGCTTGAATATGCCAAAAAACTTCTTGTAGATACTAACTTAAGCATTGCCGATGTCTGCAAAACCTGTGGATATTCCGATTCGGCAAATCTGCTTCGCGATTTCAAAAAATTAACCGGGGTAGCCCCCCTTCGTTTTAGAAAGCTTAAAGGTGTAGTGAATGACTCTGACAAAGATGAAGACTAGGCTAATAGGCGACAAGCGTTTTTACGGTAAGGTGCTTGCCATATTACTGCCTATAATTATTCAAAATACAGTTTCAAATGTAGTAAGCCTTGTCGATAACGTAATGGTGGGTGCTGTTGGCACACTTCAAATGTCGGCAGTTGCAATTGTAAACCAACTGCTTTTCATTTTTTATCTTTGCATTTTCGGTGGTCTTGCAGGCGCAGGCATTTTTGCAGCGCAATATGCAGGCGCAGGGGATGTACAAGGCGTAAGATATTGCTTTAGAATGAAGCTTTATATTGCTGCACTCATGTCTGTTTTAGCCTTTGCAGTATTCCTTATATTCCCCGAAAATTTAATTTCAATGTACTTGGCAGAAGGCACAAACGCGCAAGATGCCCAAAGTACGCTAAAATTTGGTGTTAGCTACCTTTTTGTTATGCTTATAGGCTTGGTGCCTTTTGCCGTAACACAGGCATACAGCAGCACGCTTCGTGAACTTGGCGAAACCAAAGTTCCAATGATAGCAAGCGTTACAGCCATTTTGGTAAACCTTGTTTTCAACTTCATTTTAATTTTCGGTAACCAAGGCTTACCCTTCTTACCGTTTGGACCTTTAGGAGTAGTGGGCGCAGGCGCAGCAACGGCGCTTTCCCGTTTTGTAGAAGCGACAATTATTGTTACCTATGTTCACAAAAACGCTAATAAATATCCCTTTATTAAGGGCGCATATAAAAGCGCAAAGGTACCCCTGCCACTATTTAAAGATGTTGCTAAAAAAGGCTCGCCACTACTTATTAACGAGTTCTTTTGGTCGCTTGGAATGGCAATTTTAAATCAGTGCTATTCTATTCGTGGTCTTGAAGTTGTAGCAGCAACCAACATTTCTTCAACAGCAAGCAATTTGTTTAATGTTGTATTCTTGTCAATGGGTAACGCCATTGCAATTATGGCAGGTCAGTATCTTGGCGCCGGCAAAAACGAAAAGGCTAAAAATGCCGTTTGGCGACTATTGTTTTTATCGGTTGTGGTATGCGTTGTTATGGGTGGTCTGCTTATTGCCGTTTCGCCCTTTATTCCAATGCTTTACAATACAACCGAAACGGTTAAAGAAATTGCAAGACAACTTCTTATTGTGGTTGGCGCGCTAATGCCGTTTTATGCCTTTGCACACGGCACATATTTCACTTTGCGTTCGGGTGGCAAAACCTTAATAACACTTGTGTTCGACTGTGGTTTTACTTGGTGTCTTGCCTTCCCACTTGCATTTACCCTTTCTCGTTTTACGGCACTTCCAATAGTACCAATGTTCTTGGCAGTTCAGCTTTTAGACGTGGTTAAATGTATAATAGGTTTTGTGCTTGTTAAAAAAGGTGTTTGGATAAACAATATAGTGGACGAAACCAATTAAAAAACGCCTTAAATATTGTTGATTTTTAAAAAGGTATTTGATATAATTACTCTATTAATATATATAAGGAGGTTGGCATCGTGGGAAAAATTATTTCTGTTGTTAACCAAAAGGGTGGCGTAGGCAAAACTACAACTGCCGTTAATCTTGCTGCAGGAATAGGCAAAAAAGGTAAAAAAGTACTTATAGTAGATGCCGACCCACAAGGTAACACAACCTCTGCCTACGGCATAGATAAAAGAAATTTAAGCCTTTCGGTTTACGACCTTTTAATAGGCGAAGCAAAGGCAGAAGCAGCAATAATTAAAACCGATTTCGAAGGGGTAGACGTCATCCCTTGTAATATGAATTTAGCAGGCGCCGAAGTAGAGCTTATTTCAATAGAAAACCGTGAATCACAGCTTAAAACAGCACTCTGCTTAATAAAACCGAATTACGACTATATTTTCATAGACTGCCCACCGTCATTAGGGCTTATCACAATTAACGCCCTTTGTGCGTCCGATAGCGTGCTTGTTCCCATACAGTGTGAATATTTTGCGCTTGAAGGTCTATCCCAGCTTATTGGCACCGTTCGTCAGGTTAAGCGCCTTTTTAACCCCACAATTGAAATCGAAGGTATCGTACTTACCATGTTCGACGGCAGACTTAACCTTACACAACAGGTTGTGGGCGAAGTTAAAAAGTTCTTTAAAAAGGAAATTTTCTCTACAACAATTCCCCGTGCAGTGCGCCTTTCCGAAGCGCCAAGCCACGGCAAACCTATTCAGTATTACGACCCAAAAAACAAGGGTGGTATAGCTTACGATAACCTAGCAGCTGAATTTATTAAAAGAAACGGAGGATAAGCCTTATGGCAGTAAGCAAAGGTCTTGGCAGAGGGCTAGACTCTCTGTTCGATATTAACACCGAAGAATCGGCAGTTACCGAAGTAATGCTTTCCGAAATCGAACCTAATCGCGACCAACCCCGTAAAGATTTCGACGAAGCAGCTTTAAACGAACTTGCCGCATCAATTAAAAAACACGGTCTTTTACAACCTATCCTTGTTCGCACAAAGGCTACGGGTGGTTACGAAATAATCGCAGGTGAACGCCGTTGGCGTGCTTCTCGCATTGCAGAGCTTCGCACAGTACCCGTTGTGGTTCGTGAAATGGACGAACGTGAAGTAATGGAAGTTGCGCTTATCGAAAACCTTCAGCGTGAAGATTTAAACCCCGTTGAAGAAGCACTCGGCTACCGTTCGCTTATGGTGTCTTATAACCTTACTCAAGAACAGGTCGCAGAAGCAATGGGCAAATCTCGTTCTGCTGTTGCAAACGTGCTTCGCCTTTTAGAGCTTGACCCCAACGAAACCGAACAGTTAAAATCGGGCAAAATTTCGGCAGGCCACGCAAGATGCTTGCTTTCTGCACCAAAAGGCTCGGCTATTCGCGCACAAATGCTTAAAGCAGCAATTTCGGGCGCTTCGGTTCGCGAACTTGAAGCAATGGCAAAATCGGCAAAACCTGCCGACAAAAAAACTACCGTTAAAAAGCCAAGCTTTTATACCGAAGTTGAACTTGCCCTTAAAAATGAACTTGGCAGGGTTGTTAAAATTTCCCCCAAAGGAAAGGGCAAAGGCACAATAACGCTTGAATTTTATAGCGAAGACGAACTTAAAGATTTTGCAAAAAAATTAACCGATTAGTTAATTTAAAGGAGATATAAAAATGTTAGATATTAAAATTGTACGCCAAGATCCCGAAAGGGTAAAACAGGCTGTTAAAAACCGTAACGGCAACCTCGACAACGAAATTAACGAACTTTTAGAAATAGATGTTCAGCGTCGCGAAATCATTACCCGTGTTGAAGAATTAAAGGCAAAACAGAACTCTGTTTCTAAAATGATTCCACAATACAAAAAAGAAGGCAAAGACGTTTCCGAAATTTTTGCAGAAATGAAGCAAATTTCCGAAACCATCAAGGCAGACGATGCACTTCTTGCTGAACTTGAAGCAAAGCAAAGAAATCTTCTTCTTATGATTCCAAACATTCCCAGCGATACCGTTCCTGTTGGCGCAGACGATTCTGCCAACCCCGAAATTAGAAGAAATGGTACACCTAAAGAATTCACCTTCGAACCCAAAGCTCACTGGGACATCGGCGCAGATCTTGGCATTTTAGACCCCGAAACTGCAGCAAAGGTTACAGGTACTCGTTTCCATTTCTATAAAGGACTTGGCGCTCGCCTTGAAAGAGCTATCATTTCCTACTTCCTTGATACTCATACAGAATACGGCTATACCGAAGTTCTTCCACCCTTTATGGCTAACCGTGCATCCATGACTGCAACAGGTCAGCTTCCCAAGTTCGAAGAAGACGCTTTCAAGCTTTCAAACGGCGAATACTTCCTTATTCCTACTGCCGAAGTTCCTGTTACCAATATGCATCGCGACGAAATTTTAGACGGCGCACAGCTTCCCATTAAGTATTGCGCTTATTCTGCTTGCTTCCGTGCAGAAGCAGGTTCTGCAGGACGCGATACCAGAGGTCTTATCCGTCAGCATCAGTTCAACAAGGTAGAGCTTGTTAAATTCGCAGACCCCGAAACTTCTTACGAAGAACTCGAAAAGCTCACAGCCGATGCTGAACGTGTACTTGCAGGTTTAGGACTTCCATACAGAGTTGTATGCTTATGTTCAGGCGACCTTGGCTTCTCAAGCGCTAAAACATACGACATTGAAGTTTGGATGCCTTCCTATAACCGTTATGTAGAAATTTCTTCCTGCTCTAACTTTGAAGATTATCAGGCTCGTCGTGGTTCTATCCGTTTCAAGAACAACCCCAAAGATAAGGCACAGTTCGTTCACACCCTTAACGGTTCGGGCGTTGCAGTTGGCCGTACCGTTGCTGCAATTCTTGAAAACTACCAAAACGAAGACGGAAGTGTTACGGTTCCCGAAGCACTCCGTAAATATATGGGCACAGATATAATTAAATAATCTATTATTAAGGAGAAAGCATTATGAAACTTTACGCTAATCTTCACACCCATTCCACCCATTCCGACGGTAAATATTCGCCTGCTGAAATGGTAAAGGTCGCAAAAGACGAAGGCTATAAAGCGCTCGCCATTACCGACCACGACACAGCAACTGCCTTCCCATTCTTAAAAGAAGAATGCGATAAAGCAGGGCTCGACTGTATTTTTGGTGTAGAGTTCACAGCCAATTCCGACCTTATTAATGCCGGATATTTCCATATGGTTGCGTTCGATTTCGACCCCGAATACCCCGAAATGAAGGAATACCTTCGCAAGCTTTCGGTAAACGAAACCGAACAGACCAAGTACTGCTTCGACAAGGGTAAAAACGAAGGTGGCCGTTGCGAAATTTCTTGGGAAAGTGGTCTTGATAACATAACTTGGGAAGAAGTGTTAGAATATAACGGAGCAATTTCTTGGCTTTGTAACGAACACCTTTTCCGTGCAATGAAAGCAAAGGGAATTGTAACCGATCTAGATTACGAACCCTTCTTCAAGGCATATTTCGGCCCACGCCGTTACGAATTCCAAGTTCCTTATGAATTTTTAGATGTTAAAGATTTAATTAAGCTTGTACACGATGCAGGGGGTATAATTCTTCTTGCACATCCCCACAGACAGCTTCATCTTATCGACCAATTAGTAGAATGGGGTCTTGACGGACTTGAAGTATGGCACCCCGAACTTGACGAAGCAGAACGCCAAGAAGCATATAAAATTGCGTTAGATAAAGAACTTTTCGTGTCGGGTGGCAGCGACCACAGTGGTCTTTGTGGTGGTATGTACGATTCTTTCGAACACCCCGAAGAAACTCATTATTATATTGAACCCCTTTCTTCAGGTAATACCGAAATGCACTTTAACGAACTTAAACAGCGCAAAATCAATAAAGAAGAACGCGCAAAAATTATTGCAAATATGTAAAAAAACAAAAGCTCGGTGAATTTTCACCGAGCTTTTTACTTTATAAACTGACCACTGACCACTGATCACTGCCCACTGAATACTATTTTCTGTTTCTGTATCCCGTTGGTGTTTGACCGGTAGATTGCTTAAAGCAACGGCCAAAATAAAGTGGGTCTTTAAAACCAATAATGGTAGAAACTTCTTTTACCGAAAGGTTGGTTGTGGAAAGCAAGTTTTTAGCAATTCCAATTCTTTGCAGTTGCTTATATTCCATTGGCGAAAAGCCTGTTACCTTGGTAAATAAATGGGTAAAATAAGAAACCGAAAGGTTGCACATTTTTGCGTAATCATCTACGCTTGCCTTGCTTGTACAGTCGGAATTTATTGAAGAAAGTGCAGGGGCAATTTTTTCATATCCCTTGTCTGTCGCCTTTGGCAAAATGCTTTCGGTAAGCCTAGATAAAATACCTAGTGCCGAAATAAAAAGCGAAGACGCAATAAGGTAAGCAGCAGAATCGTTTTTGCCTACTTCTTCATAAACCTTGTCAAGCAAAGAAATCATCTCTGTATCCCTGCCAACAAAGTAATTTTTCTTTGGTATAATTTTCAGGTTCGAAAGCAGGTCTGTACAATGTCTGCCGTTAAAAGATATTGCAAAATATTCGCACGGGTCTTCGGGGAAGGGTGTGAACACCTTGCTTTCAAAGGGACGGCAAACCACAAAATCGCCCGAATTCAAGGCTTGCTTACGGTTGTTAATGTACAGCTCGCCATTACCTTTTAAAAGGTAAATAAACAAATATTCCGAAGTTTTAAAGGTGGCAGAGTTTACCGATTCTTTTTCTAATATAACGCTAGATAGGTCGAAAAGTGGAAGAATATCCGAAACCAAAGAATGAACGCCGTGTTCAGTAAACAAAAAACCACCCCTTTACATAAAAATTAATAATTAGCCAAAAAAGCCTTGTGTTAAGAATGCAACTGCGTATGCTAAAAGTCCTGCAATGGTGGGGGATGCCACCCAAGCAATACCAATAGACTTTAAAACCCCGAAGTTCACCTGTTTAGCACCACGAGTAAGACCGGCACCAAGCACAGCGCCAACGGTAGCCTGTGTGTTAGAAACAGGAATACCTAATACGTTACCCATAATTACAACGGTTAAGGCCATTGCAATTATTACAAGGAAGCCGTCCATTTGGCTGATGTTGGCAATATTGCCGCCAACCGTCATCATAACCTTTTTAGAATATGTTAAAACGCCAAGCGCAATTGCAATACCGCCAATACCGGCAGTAATAACAGGGCTTGTAAGAAGGTTTGCAGCAATCCCTGTTTCGCTGTAGGCATAGTCAAAGTAAAGGGCGGTAACGTTGGCTGAAGAGTTAATTCCAATGCTAAAAGAGCCCAAAACAATAGCTATAATGTAACCCGTTTTTATAATCATATCGTAGCTTCCAAGGGTAGAAAGCCTTTTTTCTAAAAATCTGCCAACAGTGCCGACCAAGATAAAGGAAACAATACCTGCACTTAAAGGATTAAGTACCCAGGTAGCAACGAAGGCACCTATTTTTGGTAGGTTTGTGCTTAAAACGTCGGGATTGGAATAATCGGCGTAGAAAAGACCCCAACCAATTATGGCGCCCGTTATAGCCTGATTGGAAGAAACGGGGAATTTTAAAAAATTAATGCCAAAAACAGTAAGGCCTGCGCAAATAAAGATAATTGCCGCCTTAAGACCCGATTTAAAACGAAGTTCGGCAACCGTACCGTTTTCAATTGCACTGCGAACACTATCTGAAGAGGCCATAACCTCGTTACTTGTTGCAAGCTCGGCAAGCTTTCCTATGTTGTTGGGACCAAGAGTAAAAGCGCCGATAATAACAAAAATGGCAATTATTATAACGGTGGTGCGGTATCGTACAACACGTGTTGCAACAGCAGTACCAAAAGTGCAGGCATCATTTGAACCAAGCGACCAGCCCATAAAGAGCCCAGCCGCAAGTAACAGATAAATCATTATTTCTTAAGCCTTTCTTGTAATAAGCATAATCTGCATTTTGTCTGCAATGTTTTCAATAGTGTCGGAAATATCGCAAACAGATTCTACATATTTAGCAAGTTGCATTTTTGCAGCAAGCTCAATGTCAAGAGCGTAAACTTCTTCGTTAAGCTTGTGTTCAATTTTATCTACCATAGATTCAAAAGAACGAATTTCATCAAGAATAGAATGGTCTTTAAGTAATTCGCCAAAGTTTGTGAAAAGCTTGGTAATAGCCTTTTCTAATACTTCAAATTGGTCATGTGTAATAGCCACAATCTTTAAAAAGTCTTCAGCAAACTGTTCGGGGAAGTTAAAGCGTTGGTAAACCACATGGTTAGCAATTGCTTCGCACTTGTTTGCAATTTTATCGCAAGAAGTTGCAACCGAAATAATATCTTCACGGGTAGAAGGAAGATAAGCGTGGCCTTGAAGCGAATCAATCATCTTTCTAAGTGAAATATCGGCTTTTGCTTCTGCTTCGCTTACGTTAACGGCAAGACTTTTTAAGGTTTCGTGTACAGTTTCTTTTGTGCAAGCAGCGCGCATGAAGCTTTCAAAATAAAGAAGGCAGCTTTCAACATCGCGAAGCTGTTCAAGCAGAAGAATATGAACGGTATTGGTTTTTGTACTTTTAGTGAACATTCTGATTACCTCTTTAAATATTAATAATATTATATTATAGACCAATAAAACGGCATAGTCAATTAAAACTTCCCACTTAATAAGTCGGTTATTAAATATATTGATTATAGCGAAATAATATGTTAAAATAATTAATTAGAAAAAATGCGAGGTGAAAGCTTTGAGCGAAAAAACAGTTGCTGCAATATCCACCCCTTCTGGCGAAGGTGGAATTGGCGTAATAAGAATTTCGGGTAAAGATGCCATAACGGTTGCAAACAAGGTCTTTAAATCTGTAAACGGTGTACCCCTAACAAGCCTTAAAGGGTATAGTGCATCCTTCGGCTACGTTTTCGACGGTAACGAACAAATCGACGAAGCAGTTGCCACCGTATTTTTAGAACCAAAAAGCTACACGGGCGAAAATGTTTGCGAAATTTCTTGCCACGGTGGTCAGTATGTAACATCTGCCGTTCTTCGTGCCGTGCTTGCAGCAGGCGCCAATATGGCAGCACCGGGCGAATTTACAAAACGTGCCTTTTTAAACGGTAAGCTAGACCTTATTAAAGCCGAAAGCGTAATGGGTCTTATTTCTGCAAAAAGCCGTGAAGAACTTCGTGTTCAGCTTGCTGCCAAAAGGGGCAAGGTAAGCGAAGAAATCGAAAAAATCGAAGCAGCGCTTTTGGAACTTTCGGCAGATTTCGCAGCATATAGCGACTACCCCGACGAAGACTTGCCCGAACTTTCTATGGACAACTTTATGCGCCTTATAAACCTTGCCGAAACCGAACTCGATAAGCTTTTCTCAAGCTTCGATTCGGGCAAAATTCTTCGCGAAGGTGTTAGGGCAGCCATTGTAGGTAAACCAAACGTTGGCAAATCAACCCTTATGAATATGCTATCCCGCGAAAAGCGTTCCATTGTTACCGACATTGCAGGCACCACCCGTGATGTTATTGAAAACAATGTAAATTTCGCAGGGCTTAATTTAATTCTTGCCGACACTGCAGGCATTCGCCAAACAACCGACACAGTAGAAGGGGTTGGCGTAGAACTTGCAAAGGATAGACTTTCTTCTGCACAGTTAATTCTTGCCGTGTTCGACAGCTCCGACGAGCTTGATAATGACGATAAAGAAATTTTATCGCTTTTATCGTCCGACAATACCATTGTTGTTTTAAACAAAACCGATAAAGAAACCAAAATAGAAAAAGAAGCATTTGCAGGCTTTAAAACTGTTTTAATTTCGGCTAAAAATTCTTTAGGCGAAGCCGAACTTGAAAAGGCTGTAAGAGAAATTACAGCTGCCGACAGTATAGACCCTGCTGCTGCATTGCTTTTAAACGAACGCCAAAGAGATTTGGTGGCAAAGGCACTAAATACCGTAAAAGAAGCCAAAAATATGCTTCTTTGTGGCTTCACTATAGATGCAGTCGAAGTCTTGGTAGAAGATGCGCTTTCAACCCTTTATACATTAAGTGGTAAAAGGGTAACCAATGAAGTTGCAGACGAAGTGTTTAGAAGATTTTGTGTGGGCAAATAACCCACAATTCATATTAATCTCGAAAGGAAACAAAGCTTTTGAATTATTTTGCAGGAAATTTTGATGTTGCCGTAATAGGCGCAGGCCACGCAGGCATAGAAGCTGCGCTTGCTGCTGCAAGGCTTGGTCAAAAAACCGTAATGTTTTGTATAAATTTAGATTCGGTTGGTAATATGCCCTGTAACCCATCTATTGGTGGTACAGCAAAAGGGCACCTTGTGCGTGAAATAGATGCGCTTGGTGGCGAAATGGGTGTTGCAGCCGACAAAACTACATTGCAAAGCCGTATGCTAAACCTTGGCAAAGGCCCTGCAGTGCATTCGCTTCGCGCCCAAATAGACCGTAAGGCTTATACAGCGCTTATGAAACATACCGTAGAGCTTCAAGAAAACCTTATCTTAAAGCAAGCCGAAGTTGTAGAACTCATTAAAGGCGAAGACGGTTGGCACCTTGTAACAAGGCTTGGCGCAGAATATGTGTGCAAAACCGTAATTCTTGCAACAGGTACGTTCCTTGGTGGCAAAATATTTGTAGGCGAAGTTAACTTTAGTTCGGGACCCGATGGTATGTTCTCTGCCGAAGGCTTAACCGATTCACTTTTAAAGCTTGGCATACCCCTTCGTCGCTTTAAAACAGGAACCCCTGCCAGAGTGCTTCGTTCTTCCATTAATTTCGACGTGCTTGAAGTGCAGGAAGGCGACGAAAGAATAATTCCGTTTTCCTATAAAACCGAAAAAACACCCGAAAATACTGTTGTTTGCCATATCAGCTATACAAACGAGCAAACCAAACAGGTTATTCTGGATAACATTCATCGTTCGCCCCTTTATGCCGGCGTAATAGAAGGTGTAGGCCCACGTTATTGCCCCTCTATTGAAGATAAAATTATGCGCTTTAAAGATAAGCAGCGCCACCAACTTTTCATAGAGCCTTGTGGTGCCGATACCGAAGAAATGTATCTTCAAGGTATGTCATCATCCCTTCCCGAAGAAGTGCAAATTCAAATTTATCACTCTATAAAGGGTCTTGAAAATGTCCAAATAATGCGTAATGCCTATGCAATTGAATACGATTGTATAGACCCTATCTGCCTTAACGCTTCGCTTGAATTTAAAGACCATTCAGGCCTTTACGGCGCAGGTCAGTTCAACGGTTCTTCGGGTTACGAAGAAGCTGCTGCACAAGGCTTAATAGCAGGTATAAACGCAGCCAGAAAAAATATGGGACAAGAACCAATTGTTCTTTCTCGCTCATCTTCATACATAGGCACATTAATAGATGACCTTGTAACAAAGGGCTGTGCCGACCCCTACCGTATGATGACATCTCGAAGCGAATACAGGCTTCTTCTTCGTCAAGATAATGCCGACGAAAGACTTATGCCAATAGGTTACGAAGTTGGCCTTATAAACGAAGAAACCTATGCCGTGTTTAAGGACCGTTTGGCTGCCAAAGAAGCCGAAATTGAAAGGGTAAGAAGGTTAACCCTTTCGCCAAACGAAAAAATTAATAAAAAGTTAGAAGAGCTTGGCACAACCCCTTTGTCTACGGGAATTAAAATGGCAGAGCTTATAAAGCGCCCCGAAGTATCTTATTTCGATTTAGCCGAGTTCGATGAAAACCGTCCCGACCTACCTTATGAAACAGCAATGAAGGTAGAAACCGAAATTAAATACGAAGGCTATATTGCGCGCCAAAAAGCTCAAGTTGAAGATATGTTAAAACTCGAAAACAGAAGACTTCCAACCGATGTCGACTATACCGAAGTAGAAGGTCTACGTCTTGAAGCTCGCGAAAAGCTTAACCGTGTTAAACCTAAAAATATCGGTCAAGCATCCAGAATTTCGGGTGTAAGCCCATCAGATATTTCGGTGCTTAGCATTTGGGCGCAAAAAAGAAGAATGGAGAAAGAAAGTTGACCTATCCACTTGAATTAATGCTTCCCGTGTTAGATAAAAAGGGAATCGCATATACAAACGAAACACTCGAAAAGCTCGATAAATATGCCACGCTTCTTACCGAATGGAACGAAAAAATAAATCTTACTGCTATAACCGACCCCGAAGGTATTGTAATTAAGCATTTTTTAGACTGTGCCTTACTTCTTGAAAAGGTAGATTTAAAGGAAAACGCCAAGGTAATAGATGTTGGCACAGGCGCAGGCTTTCCGGGCATGGTACTTAAAATTTTCCGTCCCGACATAAAGCTTACACTTTTAGACGGACTAAATAAACGCCTTGTATTTTTAAATGAAGTTGCAAACCAATTAGAACTTCAGGGTGTTGAAACGGTACACCTTCGTGCCGAAGAAGCAGGTCAAAAACAAAACTTCCGTGAAAGCTTCGACCTTGTAACTGCAAGGGCAGTGGCAAAGCTTAACCTGCTTTACGAATACTGTCTGCCACTTTGCAAGGTTGGTGGTACCTTCTGTGCAATGAAAGGTCCAACAGCTAGCGAAGAAGCTAAAGAAGCACTTGGCGCAGGCAAGCTTCTTGGTGGCGCAAAACCCCAAATTTTAACCGAAACCTTAACAGGCGAAGAGGTGCGAACCTTTATTTTAACTAAAAAGATTTCGCAAACTCCGTCAAAATATCCAAGAGTATCTGCTAAAATTGCAAAACAACCACTTTAAAGGTGGTTGTTTTTCTTTTATTTGGTCGAATTTGCCCGACCGAAAAAACTAGCAATGTTTTGGTTTAAATGCTATCATTAACTTGCAAAAGGAAGTGATACATTGCTGGGCGACAAGCTAGTAAATATAAAAGTAGCCGATATAATTCCAAACGAAAATCAGCCAAGAAAAACCTTTGACCCTTACGAACTATCCCTTCTTTGTGAAAGCATAAAAGAAAACGGAGTTATAGAGCCTTTAATTGTAAGAATAAACGGTGGGAAATATCTTTTAATTGCAGGCGAAAGACGCCTTAAAGCTGCCAAAATGGCAGGGCTTAAAAGGGTACCCTGCGTTGTAAAAAAGGCAGACGATTTAACAGCCGATTGCTTTGCAATTATAGAAAACCTTTTAAGGCAAGACCTATCTGTTTTCGAAGAAGCCGAAGGTATAAACAGGCTTATAACGATATATGGTCTATCCTGTGCCGAAATAGCCGAAAAAATTGGAATAGCACAGTCAACCATTGAAAGTAAATTAAGGCTTTTAAAATTAGATAATGTCTTAAGGGAACGAATAACTGCTGCAAGACTAACCGAACGCCACGCAAAAGCGCTGCTTCGCATACCCGAAGAAAAGCGCAAAGAAACGCTGGATATTATTATTGCCAAACAGTTAACCGTACCCGAAACCGAAGAATATATAGACAAGCTTTTAAGCCCCAAAAGCGAACAAAAAAAGCCTGTTCGCAAATGCGCTATCGGCGATGTTCGGCTTTTTGCAAACAGCCTTAACAAAATGGTAGACACAATGCGAAGTGGTGGAATTACAGCCACTACCACTAAAAACGAAACAGATACCCATATCGAATACATCGTACTGATTACTAAATAGTAGGGCGCGGCGTCCTCGACGCGCCGAATAATGTTTTCCGTAGGAAAAACACTTCACTTGACCGTAAGGTCAAACATCACACGGCGAAAGCCGTATATCACTCGTCGCAGGCGAATATCACTGCGACGAAGTCGCTATACGCCCCCCTTTTTATGACTCTGTCATAAATTCTATAAAACACAAGGATCGCAACTAACCCCTGCGACCCTTGTGTTTTTATTTTGGCTGTGTTATTATATAAGAAAGGAGTGGTGTTATGGTACATTTCGGTAACGATTGGGATACTATTTTAGCCGACGAATTCGAAAAGCCTTATTATAAAGAACTACGTGAATTCTTGAAGACAGAATATTCTTCACGTACAATTTACCCCAATATGCACGATATTTTTAACGCCCTTAAAGCGTCGTCTTTTAAAGATACCAAGGTTGTAATTATCGGGCAAGACCCATACCACGGGGCAGGGCAGGCACACGGAATGTGCTTTTCGGTTAAAAAGGGTATAGAACCACCGCCATCCCTTAAAAATATGTTTAAAGAACTCCAAAGCGATGTTGGCTTTACCTATACGGGCCATGGCGAGCTTACAGCTTGGGCAAATCAGGGCGTTTTGCTTTTAAACACAGTGCTTACCGTGCGTGAAGCCACACCGAATTCCCACAAGGGCAAGGGTTGGGAAACCTTTACCGATAGGGTAATTCTTGAACTAAACAAAAAGCAAACACCAATAGTCTTTTTGCTTTGGGGTGCCAATGCTAAAAATAAAGCAAAATTAATTAATAACCCCATACACAAAAAGCTCGAAACGGTGCATCCAAGTCCACTTTCGGCATACGGTGGTTTTTTCGGTTGCAAGCACTTTTCAAAATGCAACGAAATACTAGTATCTTCAGGTCAAGAACCTATAAATTGGCAAATATAAAGCAAAAAATAAAAACACATAGTCGTCCGACTATGTGTTTTTTAATATATTAGCGTTTTCTTACAACAATTTTTACAATACTAACAACCACAATAATTCCTGCTGCAAGCGCACCTGCAAGACCTAATGTGTAAAGACCTTTGCTTACAAAGTATTCAAAGTCGCCCGAAAAAGCACCCGTCATTGTATAGTAAAGCGAACCACCGGGTATTAAGGGAATAAGGCTTGTAATAATAAATGTAGTTGTGGGGGTCTTTAAAATACGTGCCATAATTTCTGCATAAAGGGAAGCCAAAACGGCACAAATGAAATAATTTAAAATTTCATTTTCCATAAAAAGACCAAACAAAATGTAAAAAAGTGTAGCTAAAAGACCACCAAGAGCTGCAAAAACAAATCTTTTTCCACGAATGTTATAAAGTAGCGCAAAACCGGCAGAACCAAGACAGCCTGTTATAATTTGAAGTATTTGTGTCATATAGCCACACCTCCCATAAGCCCTGCAGCCAAGAAATAACCACCGGCAATAGCAAAGGCAAAAAGCACAACCTCAATACTTCTAAGCGCGCCCGAAAGGTTGTCGCCAACAAACAAATCTCTAATAGCTACCGTAAGGCCAACGCCTGGAATAATAAGCATTATATTACCAATTATAATGTGGTCAACGGTTGCAACAATACCAAGCTTAAGGCAAACAAAAGCCAAAAGTGCAGAAGCAAAGGAACAAAAGAATTTAGAAAATATTTTGTTAAGTGCAGCAAGCTCTGCCCCCTTAACAATAAGGGCAAGCACAAGACTAATAACAGCCGAACAAACAGCTTCAAGTATACTGCCGCCAAAGAAAAGGGTAAATGCACCTGCTATAAGTGCGTAAGCAAGCAAAATAATACCAAAAGAATAAGCACGGCTGGCCTTAATTTTTTTAAGTTCCTTTTCAATTTCTTCGTGGGTTATTGTGCCGTAGCAAATTTTTCTGATAAGGGCGTTAAGACGATGTAGCTTTTCAATATCCGTGCCAACGTTAGGCACACGTCTTGTTTGGGTATAACTTACACCGTTTTCATCGTGCAAGGAAACTTCCATATTAGAAGTAATTATAAAAGCATCTGTACGCTTTGCGCCAAGCGCTTCGCCAAGACGTAAAATAGATTCTTCAATACGGCTTATTTCTGCGCCCGAAAGCAGCATTTGCTCGCTGATATCCATAATAATTTCAAGAGATTTTTCCATAAACATAACCTCAACTTTTTACTAACCCAATAATACAACGGTTTTTGCCGTTTTTCAATATTAAATTGTTAAACGATGTTGCGACTTTTTAATTTTTGTGGTATAATACCTTTAAATATTAAAGTTGGAGATAAAAATGGATACTTTTTTCGAACAAATTACTAAAATAAAATTAACAGGCAAAACTGCCTTTATTATCGGCCTTATCATTACGGTAGATGTTTTAATTATTTTAGCGCTTATGTTCTTCGCGCTTATGTTTGGGCTTATTGAATTAACACCACTTATTTTAATTGGTGCAATTTATGGTGGCTATAAGCTTGTTTCGCTTCTTAGCATTGAATACGAATATATCTACACTAACGGCGATTTAGATGTAGACAAAATCGTTGCAAAAAGCAACAGAAAACGCGTTGTTTCCATTAAGTGCAGCGAAGTAGAAAAATATGGCGAATATAAGGGTCAACCTGCGCCCGGTTCTGTAAAAGCTACCCACGTTTTCTGCAACCCAAATAGCGAAGGTCAGGTTTACTTAATTGCCAAAGACAGAAATCAGGGTATGGTTATGATAGTTCTTGCTCCTAACGACAGAATTCGTGCAGAACTTGAAAAGGCAATACCACGCCTTGCAAAATAAAATTAATAATGGGGGTGTCCGTATGTATGTTGTAGATAAAGCCACAATGCAGTTGGCTGAAACGCTCGCAAACAATTCGGGCACTTTATTTTTTACCCTAATGCAAAACGCAGGCAATGCTGCAGCAAACTATATAATTAAAAACAATACCGTCAGTGGTAAAGAAGTTTTAATTCTTTGTGGCAAGGGCAACAATGGGGGAGATGGCTTTGTTGTGGCGTCTGCCCTAGCTAGTGTCGGCGCCAAAGTTTTTGTTTTATTATTACAGGGCGAGCCTGCAACACCAACTGCAAAACAAGCCTTTCTTCAAATGGGTAATAATATTACCGTTTTAAATTCTAGCGACCAAATTAAAAACAAAAAATTCGCGTTGGTAATAGATGCTGTTTTTGGAACAGGCTACAACGGCAACGAACCAACCGGCAATATTAAAGCCGTTTTTTCTGCTATTGGCAAAACCGACTACGCGTTAGATATACCAAGTGGACTTGAATGTGATAACGGCAAGGGCTATAAAACTGCCCTTAAAACAGGTTGCACACTTACGTTTGCTGCAAAAAAACTTTGCCACGTTTTACCCTTTAGCGCCGATGTTTGTGGTAATGTTATTTGCCTTGATATTGGCATAAACAGTGAAACCTTAAAAGAAGCAGGCGCCACTATTTTAGAAAACCCAAAACCCACGTTAAAAAGCAGACCTAAAACCTGCCATAAAAATACATTTGGCACAGCCTTTACAGTTACAGGCAGCTACGGTATGTCGGGCGCTGCAATTTTGTCGGCAAAGGCTGCGCTTCGCACAGGGGTAGGTCTTTTAAAGGTGGCTTGCATTAATGAAAACTATACTGCGCTTGCAGTATCGGTACCCGAAGCCGTGTTGTTGCCGTTAAATTCAAACGGCAAAACCTTTAAAATGCAAGATATAAATGTTTTGGCAGAAAACCTTAAAAATGCTTCGGCACTTCTTGTTGGTTGTGGCTTTTCGGTAAATGATGATACTAAAAAAATAGTTTCAGCGCTTTTAAGCCAAACCACCGTACCCACCGTGTTAGATGCCGATGGTATAAATGTGGTAGCCAAGGACATACAATTACTTAAGAATGTCAAGGCGCCCGTAATTATAACTCCACACCCGGCCGAAATGGCTAGGCTTTTAAATACCGACACCAAAACGGTAGAAGAAAATCGCTTTAAATTTGCAGCAGAATTTTCGGCAGAGTTTGGGGTATACACCGTATTAAAGGGAGCAAACACAATAATTGCTTCGCCTGGTGGTCAGCTTGTTGTTAACACAAACGGCAACGCAGGTCTTGCCTCTGCCGGCAGTGGAGATGTGCTTAGTGGCATAATGGTTGCACTTTTGGCAAATGGGTTAGAACCTTTTGCTGCCGCAACCTCTGCCGTGTGGCTGCACGCTGCTGCAGGAGATGCTGCAAAAGACCTTTTCGGCGAAAAAGCAATGTTGCCAAGCGATGTTATAGAACAGCTTTATCGGTTTCTTTAAACAATAATCGCCTCGACAGTCTTAAAAAGACAGGAGGCGATTTATTTGAAAAAATTAATTTCGGTTTTAATATGCTTAATTTGCCTTTGTGCTTGTTCGTCTTTGCAAACAAAACCCATATTAACAGAAATTTCCTTTACGGCAGAAATTACATATTATAATGAAGTTTATACTTTAGAAGCGCAAATGCTAAAAGATGCAACCCTTGTTGCAACAATTATAGAACCCGAAGAACTTAAAGGCTTAACGCTAACCGTAACTAAAGAAACAATTACGGCAGAATATTTAGGGCTTACCTACAAAGCAAACGAAGCGACCTTGCCCTTTTCAAAAACGGTGTTAGACACCTATTTACCCCTTTTAAATATAATAAACACACCCAATATAGTGGCAAACTCCGAAGGAGTAATAACAGGGGAGACCGAAAATCAAAAATACAGCCTAACCATTTCTCCAACAGGACTTCCACAAACCCTTGAACTAAAAGACAAACGGTTTACGGTGCGTTTTTATAATACCAAAATAAATAAAGAGGACTAAAATGACAAAAGAAGGCTATATAAAAGCAAAAGAATTTTTTAACGCCCACAAAACGCTTAAAACCATTGCAGTAGCGTGGCAAAAGGGCGCCGAAATTTTAATATATTTAACCTACCCAATATTTTTGGCAGTACTGTTTTTCCAAAACAATTCGTTTTGGTATAAATCTATGTTGGTATGTGGCGTTGGTTTTGTTGCAGTAAGTATATTCAGGCACATCTATAATGCGCCAAGACCCTATCAGGTTTATGATATTACACCAATTATAAATAAAAACAGTCCCGGTAAATCTATGCCAAGCCGACATTGCTTTTCGGCAGCCGTTATAGCAACAAGCATTATGGCAGTAAACTTACCACTCGGTATAGCACTTGGCGTTTTGGCAGTTTCAATTGCAGTGTTAAGGGTAGCGTTAGGCGTGCATTTTATAAAGGATGTTACGGTAGGCATATTACTTGGCGCAACCATTGGCGCAGTTCAGTTTTTTATATAAGAAAAGCCACGGGAAACCGTGGCTTGAATTTTTGCAAAAAAAAATACACCGTAAAGTACGGTGTAGCTGATTAGTAAACTGTCTATACAGGTGGTAGTAGTTTTACTACCACCTGAGCATCAGACAAAGGCTGACGAGAACCAATCCCGTCATGCCTGACAAACAGTAATTTTCCGTCTGACCTTGTCTTATCTCTTGCAATACAACAGTATTGCTGCGTTCTTCGACTTTATCAGACAAAAAATTCATTATCTGTCAGGTCGAAGAGTTTCTCTTTGTCGCCTTTTATCGAAAGGCGAAGCACGAGATTTGCAGTAAGGCTTTTGCCTTACAAAAATAAGAGCAAGAAAGGCGGTAAAAGGCGACGAGCGAAACCATAACGGGTTCGGTTCTCGTCAGCCTTAAGCCTTTGCTTTATTAAGGCTATTTACAAGAGCAGACTTCTTTCTGCCGGCTGTGTTCTTGTGAAGAATTCCCTTTGCAGTAGCTTGGTCAATCTTCTTAACAGCAACCTTAACAGCAACGTCCATGTCAGCTGCACCGGAATCAATAGCAGCATTTGCCTTCTTGATAGCAGTACGGAGACCGGAACGGTAAGCCTTGTTGCGCTCGTAGTTAGCGGCACTTACTAATACACGTTTCTTTGCAGATTTAATGTTGGGCATCGTTACACCTCCCTTAAGTCTTAATTTTTGCGCGCAAAAATTGCGCTTATAGTTAAAGCACAATATATACTACCACAAACTAATTAAAAATGCAAGTTTTTTTTATATAAATAATTTGCGCTATCCTTTCATATACATAAAAGAGAGAAGGGAGTGCAAAATATGAAGAAAATAACAAGCGTTTTACCTGTGTTTTTGTGTTTGGGTCTTGCCTTTTTAATGGTAGTAGGCACTCTTTTTTCGGGGGCATCATTAATAACTGCCAAAACCCATAAAACAGACAAAACATCAGGGCTTTACCCACTAAAAAACACCGTGTCTGCGCCACCTGTTTTACAAAATATTCAAACAAATGTAACCACTACCGAAACCACCGTTGCCGTTTCGGCAGACCCTGCAAACGCCATTGGCAAAATATACGAACAATTTTTATCACCGTACAAAATGCAACTAAATTATGGTGGAGTTTACATTAAAAATTCTTCGGGACTTAATGTAGATATTAAAACCGAGCTTGAAACTGCGCTTACCTTTAAAATTAATAAAACGTCAGAACCCGAAGTGCTTATTGTGCATACCCACGCAACCGAAAGCTATATGGGCGAAGACCGAGATTTCTATACAGCAGCAGACACGCCACGAAATAATGATAACAATAAAAATGTTGTACTGGTTGGCGAAAAATTAGCCGAAATTTTAACAAATGGCGGCGTTAGTGTCCTGCACGATAAAACCCACCACGATTCGCCGTCCTACAACCAAAGTTATTCAAGGGCAAAAACCACAATAACTGAATATTTAAACAAATATCCGTCCATAAAAATAGTAATAGATATCCACCGAGATTCTATAGCTATGAACGACAACGATAAATGTAAACCCGTAAAAGAAATAAACGGCAAAAAAGCTGCACAGGTAATGCTTGTTGTGGGTAGTCAGTCTGGCAGTGTAACCGACTTCCCAAATTGGAAGCAAAATTTCCGTTTGGCACTGCGCTTTCAACAAACAATGGAAGCTATGTATCCGGGTCTTGCCAGAGCAATGCTTTTATGTTCAAGAAAATATAACACAAACCTAACAAACGGCTCGCTTCTGTTGGAAGTGGGGACCGATTCAAATACTCTAGAGGAGGCCTTATATTCTGCCGAGCTTGCAGGCAATGCGCTGCTTGGCGTTCTTAATACCTTAAAATGAACGATGTAAAAATATTTTTTAAAAGTGCTGCCACAACCCTTGTGTGTCTTGGCATTTTCACCTTTACCTACCTTGCATTCTGCGAAACCTACGAAGCTATGCGTTCAACCCTTTTCGAAGATACAAGAAGTGCAGTGGTAATTGGCGAAAATTATTTTAAATTTTTCGATATGGAATTTTACTTTTAGGCTGTTTAATTGACAATATTCGACTAAAGTGTTATACTTTTTTTGGAGAGTGATAAATTTGCAGCCTTCACGCATAAAAATTAATACGGCTCTGTTTTATTCATTCGCTATTTTGTATATGGAACTTGTTTTAAGACTGCTTACAGGTAGCGAATTTTTTAATATAGGTCTTGCCTTTATAACACTTTTTTCGGTGTCGGCAGGTCTGCTTCTTTATGGGGCTTGTTCCTTTATGTCTGCCCGTGCAGCTAAAATCACTTCGGGAACTTTTATGATAGTTTTCGGTGTGTTTTATGCCACACAAATTATATATCATAGTGTCTTTAATAATTTCCTTATAATTTATTCGTTAAAGGCAGGGGGAACCGACCAAATTATTACCGACGGTATGTTAGACAACACCATTAAAGCCATTACAAGTGGTATTCCTGCCATTTTATTGTTGTCTGTTCCTGCCGTTGTCATTTTCACACCACTTGGTCGCTTTTTAAAATACAAAAAAATTGGCACTTTAAAATCGGTGCTTTCACTTATAATTTCGGTTATAGTTTATCTTGTGTCGGTATTGGCAATTGCTTTACACCCAACACTCGCATCGGTTCAGTCGGGCCTTTTCGATACTAATATTTCAATGAACCGTTTTGGCCTTATCCATACCGAAGCGTTAGATATTGGCTATAACATTTTTGGTATAGAGCAAGAGCTAGAACTAGAAGAAGAAACTCCCGACCCCGAACCCGAATCTGACCCGGAACCCGAAGAAACACCGGTTGTATATACTCCAAATGTTATGAATATAGATTTTGAATCTTTAAAGGAAACCGAAACCGATAAAGATTTAAAACTTATGAATGAATACTTCTCTGCAAAAGAGCCTACATATACAAACGAATATACAGGTATGTATAAAGGGTATAATTTAGTTATGGTTGTGGCAGAAGGCTTTTCGCCCTACGCTATTGACCCTGTTCTTACACCAACCCTTTATAAAATGAGTCAAGAAGGCTTTAAATTCAATAATTTTTATACACCTGTTTGGGGTGTTTCCACATCCGACGGAGAATATACTGCCTGTACAGGCTTAATTCCAAAAGCTGGTGTATGGAGTTTTTATCGTTCGCACAAAAATTATATGCCATTCTGCCTTGGCAATATGTTCAAAAGCATAGGCGTAACAAACACCTACGCATACCACAATAATACAGCAAGCTACTATCATCGCGACCTTTCGCACCCCAATATGGGCTATAATTATAAAGGTATGGGTACAGGCGTAGAAAAATATGTAGATAAGGTGTGGCCACAGTCCGACTACCAAATGGTAGCAGGCTCAATAGATGAATATCTTAAAACGGACGAGCAGTTCCACGCATATTATATGACCGTAAGCGGACACCTTCACTATACAAAAACAGGCAACTACCAAGCAGGCAAGCATTGGGATAAGGTTAAAGATTTAGAATGTTCAAGCACCTTAAAGGCATATTATGCCTGCAATATAGAGCTTGATCTTGCTATGGAAGAACTGCTTAAAAGGTTAAACGAAGCAGGCGTTGCCGATAAAACCGTAATTGCAATTACACCCGACCATTATCCTTACGGTCTTGAAAAGGACGACGGCAATAAGTACGAAATATGGGAAGAACTGTTAGGACATTCCGTAGAAACACAGTTCGAACTTTACGAAAGCACCTTCTTGCTTTATTGTCAGTCTACCCAAAATGCACCTGTTGTAGAAAAATACTGCTATTCGGTTGACATTTTGCCAACACTCTTAAACCTTTTCGGTTTCGAGTACGATTCAAGACTTTTAATGGGTAGCGATATATTCTCCACTGCCGAAGACCTTGTTATTTTTAACAACCGTTCCTATATAACCGACAAGGGTAAATATAATGCAAAAACAGGTGTCTTCACACCACATGGCGAAAACACCTTTTCTTCCGACGAAGAAATGAGTGAATATGTAAAAAACATTTCGGCAGTAGTAAATAACAAGTTTAAAATGTCAACAAAAATCTTGGAAAAAGATTATTACAGATATTTGTTTGGAAAGGACGAATAAAATGAAAATAGATGCTAAAACCATAGCAAAAATAGGGCTTGGCGTTTTCTTAACCTATCTTTGCATTTATTATTGGCCGGCAATATCGGGAATGCTTACGGCTATATTAACAGCGTTAATTCCCCTTATAATCGGTGCTTCTATTGCCTATGTTGTAAACTTGGTTATGAGCCTTTACGAAAAGGCGTATTTCCCCAAAAGCCAAAAGGCAGTAGTGCTTAAAACCCGTCGCCTTGTGTGCCTTTTAGCTGCGCTTATAAGCCTTTTAGCTTTAATTGCACTTATTATAATTATCGTGCTTCCACAACTTTCTTCGTGTATTTCTCTTTTATTTACAAAAATACCCGAAGCATTTAAAAGCATAATTACCGAAATAGACACATTAGAAATTCTTCCCGAAAACGTTACAGATACCCTTCTTAAAATAGATTGGAATTCCATTGTGAACGATTTCCTTGGTAAAATCACAAGTGGTATCAGTGGTATTTTAGGTACTGTTGTAAATGTGGTTTCATCGGTAGTTGGTGGCTTCCTTACTGCATTTTTAAGCGTTATCTTTTCTTTCTATCTTCTTTATTCTAAAGAAAAGCTCGGCGCACAGGCAAAATATGCCATCAGAAAAATTACTAAACCCTGTGTTTATGAAAAAATTGAATATTTAGTAACCCTTGCTAACAAAACCTTCCGTGGTTACATTGTTGGCCAGTGTACAGAAGCTGCAATTTTAGGCGTTCTTTGTGGACTTGGTATGTGGGCGTTCGGTATGCCGTATGCCACAATGATAAGCGCGCTTATCGCATTTACTTCACTCGTTCCTATCGCAGGTCCATACATCGGTGGCGCAATTGCAGCATTTATGATATTTACAGTTTCACCCATTCAAGCACTTATTTTCATCGTGTTTATAATTGTGCTTCAGCAAATCGAAGGCAACCTTATCTATCCAAAGGTTGTAGGAACTTCGGTTGGACTTCCTGCAATTTGGGTACTCGTAGCCATTGCCGTTGGTGGTGGACTAATTGGTATAGTGGGTATGCTTTTAGGCGTTCCTGTTGCAGCAATAATTTATCGCATTTTAAAAGATAAATTTGGCGAAGAAAAAGAAGAACAAGCATAAAAAATAAGCCACCGAATTTTCGGTGGCTTTTAATTTTATCTTTCGGTTCCCATAAAGAAAATTGCTAATGTTCCGGGGCCGGAGTGCGAAGAAATTACTTGGTCAACATAGTTAATAGTAACATTCTTAACACCGTACAGTGTCTTAATTTTTTCGGCTGCAGCTTCGGCTTCTTCAATACAGTCGCCATGTACCATAAATACTTCTTGGTTTTCAAGGTCAATTCCTGTTTCACCCATTTTTTCAATAAGCGCATCAATAGATTTTGCACGGCCACGAATGGTGCCTGTGCTTGTAAGCTTACCTTCACCGTCTACGTGAAGAAGGGGCTTAATGTTAAGAATTGTACCAACAACGGCAACTGCGCCCGAAAGGCGACCACCTCTTTTAAGGAAGAAAAGGTCATCAACAGTAAATAAAGCTACAAAGTTTTGCTTGTTTTCTTCAAGCCAAGCAGCAGTTTCTTTAAGTGATAAACCTTCGTTTCGTTTATCTACTGCGTATTTAACCATAAGACCTTGACCCATACTTGCCTGAAGCGAATCGACAAGAATAATTTCACGGTCTTTGTAGCTTTCTTTCACGTCTTCAATGCAGTTTCTTGCCACCTGACAAGAACCCGAAAGTGCAGAAGAAAACGAAATATAAAGAATATCGTTGCCTTTATCAAGCTCACCTTTAAGCGCTGTTTCAACACGGTCATAGCTTACAAGCGATGTTTTAATGGGTTCTTTTGACCTTAAAAGTGCGTAGTATTCTTTATAATCGAACTCTTCTCCTTCAACGTATCCTAGGTGTTCTTCACCCTTTACGTTGTAGGTAAGCGATACAACTTTAATATTATATTCACTAATCTGTGCACCTGTTAGGTTAGCACAAGAATCGGTAATAATTGAAAAAGACATTTTATTAACTCCCTTATCTAGTTTTCAAAACTATTATATTTCGTTTGCCACATAAAGTCAAGAGGTTTTTAGCTTATTTTCGGCTTGAAATAATAGTTTTTATATGGTATAATGCAGAAAATGCTTAAAGAAAGGGGATACTTATGGAAAAACGCGAAGTAATTTTAGAGTTCGAACAAAGCGTTAAAGGTTTCCATCTTCCAAGAACATCTGAACTGCCTGAATTAGATTTTTATATGGATCAGGTGGTTTCCATAATGGAAAAATACCTTTTCTTACTATCGGTCGACCAAGATTCTAAATTCATAACCCCTGCCATGATAAACAACTATGTTAAGCTTGGCATTATCCCCCC
>JAFOFE010000051.1 GCA_017387475.1 Clostridia bacterium
AAGATATGCGCCACCAAAAAGAAGTAATATAACCGAAGTTTCGCCTATTGTGCCGGGGCAAGCGCCAAAGAAAACTTCGTTAAACAAATAGTCGGAGCTTGCAAGTGGGGTTGCTGTTGCCACGGTATCGGAAAAGGGTTCTAAAAATGTGGTCATTGCTGTAGGAAACGCTGCAAGCAAAAATACTCTTGCTGCAATTGCAGGGTTTACAATATTTTTACCAAGGCCACCAAAAAGAAGTTTAGCGACAATTATGGCAAATGCCGAGCCTAGCGCTGTTATATAAAGTGGTATTCCTGCAGGAAGATTAAGCGCTAAAATAAGGCCTGTAACTGCTGCAGATAAATCGCCCACAGTTTGTGGTTTTTTTAGTATTATGCAAAAAAGCGCTTCGCAAAGCATAGCTGCAGCAACCGAAACGGCTATTGTAAGCAGTGCAGAAAAACCGAAAATTACAACACCGAAAATAGTTGCAGGGGCTAGCGCAATTAAAACATCTAACATAATAGAACGTGTATCGTTTTCACTTTTAATATGTGGCGATACACAGGTAATATATTTCATAAAGGCACCTCCTAGGAGTTTGTAGAAATATTATATCATAAATTAAATATATGAGCAAACATAAGCGCAATAAAAGGGTTAAAGTTCAAGATACTTTCCCCTATCAAGACCATCTATTATAGCTGCAATAGCGTGGTCGTTATTGCTAACCGTAATATAATCGGATACGGCCTTTACTTCGTCTATTGCATTGGCTACGGCAAAGCCTACACCTGCAGATTTTACCATAGAAATATCGTTATTATAATCGCCCACGGCAATTGTTTTTTCTATATCGATGCCAAGGAGTTCTGCCATTTTGCAAAGCGCATTGCCCTTGCTTGCACCCTTTGGTAATATTTCGTAAAGGCGTTCTTCAGAACGAATAAAATCGAAATATTTAGCTTTTTCATGGGAATTAAGCAATTTTTCCAGCTCTAAAATTTGATTTTTATCGTCGTGCGCAAAAATAACCTTAATAACAGTTTCATCTATTTCTTCGTAGTTGCAATATATGTTAGGAAGACCCGTAATTGCACGGAAATACTCTAACGCCGAGTTATCTTTATTGAAATACACGGTGTTTATTGTGTTGTACTGTATGCCCATATCGGGAAGCTTTTTATCTACTTCGCGCACAAGTTCTACTGCATCTTTAGGCAAAACCATATTCCACAGGTACTTGTTTTCATTCGCATCGAATATTCCTGCACCGTTGGAACAACCGTAAGGGACATTGGGTTTTACAATGTTGCAAATATCACTTGCTGTTGAAGGCACACGACCTGTAATAAAGGTAAAAAGTCCACCTTCAGATTTAAAATATTCAATAGCATCTAAATTTTGCTTGGATACCGTTTTTTCATCGGTATAAAGCGTTCCGTCAAGGTCGGTACAAAAAAGTACACCTTCAAATTTTTTCAATGTTTTCACTTTCCTTTAGTCTTCAAAACAACTGTATTGTTGTAAAACACACTTACCAAGCGCAAAAAGATACTTTTCGAAAGCATCTCTAATATGCTCTAATGCAAATTCTTGGGAAGATGTGTAGCCTATAATCACCGGTCGTTGTAGCCAATTTCACAGCAGCTTCTCCTAGACAATATTTGTTAAATTATACCATATATAAATACCCTTTGCAAATGTTGTCGAAAAGTTTTTTAAATTTTTTCAAAAAAATGCTTGCTTTTTTATGTTAAGTTGTGTATAATAACTTGGCAACGTTGGTTGCGCCCATATATCGCGGGATAGAGCAATCCGGTAGCTCGTCGGGCTCATAACCCGAAGGTTGTTGGTTCAAATCCGGCTCCCGCAACCAAAAAAACCTTGTAAACATCAGTGTTTACAAGGTTTTTTCTTTTTTATAAAATCTTCGAAAAATGCCGTTTTCTAACACTTTTCTAACACAAGTGAAAACGAAAGGCAATTCTTCTTATACGTTAACTCGATATTACTCAAATATGTTCTTTTTGCAAATTAAATTAAGTATATCAGCGAATTTATCAAAGCAATCACAACATAAATTCAAATTAAATGTTTCACCATCGTGAACCGAGCCATAACCTATTTGCTTTTCAAAGCATAAAGCGGCAAACATATCGTGCAGTTCAAATTTCTTTCCGCATATCGTACATCTTTTTCTTTTCATAATTTAATACCTCCAAAATAAAACACCCATACAAAATCAAGCCGAGCGTTTCAGCGTGATATGTATGGGTGTTTTTTCGATATAAAGCGTATTAAATTTTGTCTAGAATTTCAATTACGTTTGTAAAGTTGTATTCTTTTGCCATATTATAAATATTTGCTTTATTTTTACTTATATAGTCCAGGAAAACATCTTTTAAATCTTCGTTGATATTATCTAGAAAGGCCGAAGGGATTCACTTCCTCACCCACGACCCGCTCATTGGAGCCAAGCGCTACGTATACCGGGCACTGACCGCCGATGTATTTGTCAAAGCACATGGACGGCGCGCCGCA
>JAFOFE010000052.1 GCA_017387475.1 Clostridia bacterium
ATTCTTATATTTTAGATTTTAATTTTGGAGGAAGTTATGAGCAAAGAGAATAATAAAAAGAAAAGTTTAAAAGTCATTTTAATTTCTACACTTGCTTTGGTTTTAGCAGCTTCAATTGTTTTGACTATAATTTTTGCTCCTATTGGAACTTGGTTTGGTGGCAATTCACCCGATACTGATATTACATCAAGTATAGGCCCTACATTTAACAATATTGAGCTTTCTAATAAACCAACCGTTACTGCAGCTAATCAGGTTGCAACCGGCATATGTGTTGTTACCGGATACTGTTCCGATGATACTGAAAAAATCGTTATTTCGGGTAACAATGTTGTTGAAACAACCACAAAGCCTTTTGCCGGTAAAGATAAAAGATATTTTATGGTGCAAGTTCCTTATACTGCAACTACAGCGCTAGAAGTTAAGGCAATATTTAAAGACGGTAAAGAATCAGATGTAGCTACTAAACTTATTGCCCATAAAGAAATGAAGAAAAACTATATGTATCTTGGTGAATATACACCGGTTATAGGAAAGAACGGACAAATGCATTTTTATAGTGCTTTGTTAAGTTATAGTTTAAGCACAGGCAAAATTACATCAAGTATGAATAATACTGCAAAAAAGAATATTAACAATATAGTAAAAGAAGCCGATAAGCTTGGTGCTGAAACTATTTTTGTTGTAATTCCTTCTACTGCTGCGCTCTATCCGGAAACTGTACCCGATGATTTCACAGAAACAACAGACGAAAAGCTTTATGAGCGTTTTACTGCTATTGCTGAAGAATGTGGAGCTAAGGTAATGTATCCTATCGAAACTATGTCAGAACACGTAAACGATGGCGATGGTTATCAGCTTTATCAGCGCACAGATTCACATTGGTCTACCTATGGATCTTATTGGGGCACTTATGATTTGTTTAATTATATTGCCGAAAAGTTTCCTAATGCGAAACCTCGTACGCTTAAGGAAATGGGCTTCTACACAACTGAAATGTATGGTGGAGATGGGCTCTTTAGTTTTGCCGAAGAAGTTGGCTTTGAAGTGTATTATAGTGATAAAATAACTAGAAAGACTAAAATTATGGAGCTCACCACCAGATATAAACTTAAAATGCCTACCAACACCCTTGATAGCGTTTATAAGTCAAATATGTGTTTATCACTTACAGACGACAATGCAAAATCTGATAAAGTTGTAAACCCAAAAGGTACTGATCTTCCTTCGGCGCTTATTATGAGAGATTCTTTTGGTAAAGTATCATACGATATGATGAATGACCGTTTCAGCACTGTGTATTGGGGCGAATTCAATAATTATAAAATGCCACTTGACCTTGTTGATACCGACCATGTTGATTATGTCATTTACCTTTATTCTGAACGTAATTTACTTAAGATAATGATGAATGATGCCGGCGCAAACATACTTAACCTTAAGTAGTGGAGTTTTAATATGAATAAATTACTTGACAAAATTAGCGTTGTAATTCTGTTTGCTGTAATTTTATCTTTTGCCGTTTTTGGTGTACTTTTGCCCGATAATACTTATTCCGAAAAAGAAAATAGGGAACTTAATCAAGCACCAAATCTAACACCTAAAAAAATTTTTTCGGGTGAATACACATCTGCTTTAGGTAGTTATGTTGCTGACCAATTTCCTTTAAGAGATACTTTTATTGGAATAAAGGCATACTCTGAAATACTTCAGCTAAAGGGCGAAAATAACGAGATTATTAAGACAAACCATGCGCTTATACCTCGCCCGAAAAACGATGTTTCAAGATTAAAGGATAACCTTAATTGTATTGAATATTTTGCAACCGAGAACAATTTAAATGTTGTCGTTGCCCCAATTCCACGTGTAGCTGATGTGTTTTCCGAATATCTACCTTCGTCCTATCCTTTAGAAGCAGATCGTGAAGTATGGAATGGTTTTAAAGATGAAACGAAAAACAAATCGTTTAATGTTGCCGATTTATACGATCTTCTTTGCAATAGCAATGAATATTATCGTACAGACCACCACTATACTAGCAAAGGTGCGTATTTAGTTTATAAGGCTCTGGGAAAGGAACTGAATTATACACCTTATAGTGAAGATTTTTTTAAAGTTGAGTGTGTAACAAAAGATTTCTGTGGCACATCAGTAAGAAGATCGGGATTCTATCTTTTTGGCAAAGATAAAATTGAGTTATATAGATATAATGACGATGATAAGTACATTATTAACGCAGACGGAATAGATATTGCTTTGTATGATTTTTCTAAACTTACAACAACCGATAAATATGCTGTATTTTTAGGTGGAAATCACGCTAGAGTAGATATAACAAATGGCGAAAACAGAAAGAGATTATTGATTATTAGAGATAGCTATGCAGACAGTCTTGTGCCTTTTTTGGCGCTTCATTTTGATATAACGTTAATAGATTTACGTTATTATACTAGTAGCCTTTCGGCACTCGCTAAAGAAGAAGGCATAACCAATGTTTTGGTTCTTGAAAATATTGAAGAATTATGTACTGCAAAGAATATTTCGTATTTAAGGATGAAATAAATTATGAAAAAATTGCTAATTATATTTTTGGTTATTACACTAGCTTCCTTAACGGCGTGTGGAACTGCAAAAGAGTTTAAAGATGGTACTGCCTGCGAAGAAATACTTAACGCTGTTGTTGAAGCAACCGAACATCCCGACTCCGATAAGCTCTACTTAAAATCTGAAGATAATCTTGATTCAAGTTCTTTTTCGCTTTGGGTTGACGGACTTTATCAAGAATCAGATGAATTAGACCTTTTTAGCGATTATGCTATTTTTGTTAGTGCAGGTACAACTACCTATGAAATTGCTGTATTAAAGGCTAGCGAAAATGGTAGTACTGATAAACTTATAAGTGTTTTTGAAAGAAGAAAAGAGACACTAACCCTTGGCGATAAAGGTATGTATGACCCAAAGTTTGATATGCGTATTTCTTCTTCGAAAATTGAAGTGGCAGGAGATATTGTTATACTGTTAATTACAGATGATAACGATGCAGCTTTAAAGGCACTTGAAAATCTTAAATAACTACTTGAAATATTACTGTAATAAGTGTATAATATGTTTTAGTTAATTTTTGGAGGTTAAAAAGACATGGATTTAGTTTTACTTGCAACAGAAGCAGCTGAAACAACCGGTGGTGGAATGGCAACACTTTTATCACTCTTACCACTCGTTTTAATGTTCGTTGTTATGTACTTCATTATGATTCGTCCTCAGCGCAAAAAGCAAAAGGAAGAAGAAAAAATGAGAAATAACATTCAAATCGGCGATGAAATTCTTACAATCGGTGGTTTCTATGGCAGAGTAGTATCTCTTAAAGAAGATGCACTTGTAATTGAATCTGCAAGCGATCATTCTAAACAGAAAATCGCTCGTTGGGCAGTTCAACAGAATTTAACAATTCACGACAACTAATAAAAACGCAGGGTTTACCTGCGTTTTTTCATATCTATTTTTTCGTTTGCATATACATTAAACGGAGGGATAGTATGGCTGAAGAAATCAAATATAATTTTAAGGAAAAATTGGTTATATATTCAATTGCTTCAATTATTGGTATGGTTGTGGTAACACTTTGCATTTTGTTGGCTGCAGCTGTTTGTTTAGCAAGCAATATTTCAGATAGTTTTTCCACATTGATTGCAGGAATTTGTTTAGGTGTTGGTGCGCTAATTTGTGGATATATATCTGCAAAGAAAATAAGAAGTTCAGGTCTTCTAAACGGTCTGTTTAGTGGTTTAATTATGATGATTATTGTTGCTACTATATCATTGTTTGTTAGCAATAATCTTTTTACCGTTGTTGGAATTTCTCATATACTTATTTGCTTAATAAGCGCTTCGGTCGGAGGAATAATTGGTGTTAATTTTTCCAAGAAAAAAAGCATTTTATAATAAAGGTCTGTCGTTTTTAACGACAGACCTTTGTTCTTTTATAATTTTTGTTGACAAAAATGGAATATAGTTATAAAATAATGGAAAATTGGTACTGTTTTTAGTGTGCTGAATTTGTTAAAATGTATATGTAAAAATTTACACACAGAAAGAGGTAAAATTATGGGAAGAACTACAGATTTTCGTTATAATACAGGTGCTACAAAGGTTCCGTGGGCAGCAGTAGGTGAAAACTACAATGTTAACGACTTAATGGAAATTGTTAAATTCCTTATGCAAGGCGAAGGCCCTGAATATGAAGAAGCAATTAAAAACGTTAAGGCTCAAATCGAAAAGCTCGATGCTGTTTCAACACCTCCCGGCAAGCTTTCACTTGCTTATCAGGTAGAAAAAGCTGAAACTGCATCTAACGAATATCTTGGAACAGACAGCAGTACTTTTGTTACCAATGCTACTGCAGGTTTTGAAATTGCATACAAATATGCTAACTTAAAACCAGGCGATGAAGTTATTGTTCCTGCAATTACATTCGTTGCTACAATGGCTTATCCACTTTCTATCGGTGCTAAGCTTGTATTTGCAGACGTTGACCCTGTTACTATTAATATGGATCCTAAAGACGTTGCAAAGAAAATTACTCCTAAAACTAAAATGATCGTTCCTGTACATATCGGTGGTTATCCTGTTGATATGGATCCTATTATGGAACTTGCTCGTAAAAACAATATCCTTGTTCTTGAAGATGCTGCACACGCTTTTGGTGCAATGTACAAGGGCAAGAAAATCGGTACTATCGGCGATTTCGCTGCATTCAGCTTCCACGAAGTTAAGAACATTACTTCTTTCGGCGAAGGTGGTATTGCAACTACAACCGTACCCGGCTTTAAAGACCATATGAAGCGCGCTCGTTTCGTTGGTATGGATAGCGAACATAAAATTAAAGACTGGCTTTATGATGTTGCTGCAATTCCCGGTAAGGAAGAACCCTTCGTAGCTGTTAACTATTCCACAACAGAAATTCAGGGTCTTGGCCTTTCTCTTCAAATTGCTCGTAACGAACAAATTATTGAAGAAAGAAGAAATGCAGCTGCTTATCTTAACAGCCGTCTTGCAGGCAACCCTGCATTAGTTTGTCAAGATCTTGGCAACGACGATATTAAGCCTACATTCCACCTCTATCTTTTACAGATAGTTCCTGAAATTGCAGGTGGCGATGTTCAAGTATTCAAAAAGAAACTTCAAGATAAAGGCGTTACAAATATTCCTCACTTCGGCCCTCTTTATCGTTTCCGTGTAACCGAACAAATGGGTTACAATGCAGACGAAATTGCAAAGACCTGTCCTGTTTGTGAAGAAGTATTCTACAAGCGCTTTACACACCTTCCTCTTTATGGTCTTACTAAAGAACAACTCGACTATATGGCAGATGCAATTCTTGAAACTATTGAAGAAATGCAGGCTGGCAAATAATATTTAGTATTTGTTTAAGGAGAAAAACAAATGAAAATTAATTGGGGCGTTATTGGTTGCGGTGGCATTGCTTTCAGAAGAACAATACCTGGTCTTGTTTTATCTGAAAACAGCAATCTTGTCGCTGTAATGGATACAAATTTTGAAGCAGCTAAAGCAGTTAAGGCTGAATTTAATGCTAAATATGCTTTCGATACTGTAGAAGAACTTTTAGCAGTAGAAGAAGTCGATGCTGTTTATATTGCTACACCTGTATTTTGTCATAAAGATCAGGTAATGAAGGCAGCAGCTGCCGGCAAGCATATTTTACTAGAAAAACCAATGGGTCTTACCATTGAAGATTCTATTGAAATTAAAGAATATTGCCAAAAACAAGGCGTTAAACTTGGCGTTGGTCTTATGATGAGATTTAACAATCTTCATCAAACCGTACGCGATTTAGTTGCCGAAGGCAAGCTTGGCGAAATTGTTTCAATGCGTGCTCAATTTACTTGTTGGTATCCCGAAATGGAAGGTGCTTGGCGTCAAAAGATGGCACTTTCCGGTGGTGGTTCACTTATGGATATGGGCGTGCATTGTATAGACCTTCTTCGTTTTATGTCTGGTCTTGAAGCTTCTGAAGTTATTGCTTTAACAGGCAACCAAATATTCAAGTACGAAGTTGAAGATGCAGCTTCGGTAGTTATGAGAATGGAAAACGGCGCTTTCGCTTATGTAGATGCCGCATTTAACATTCCCGATGAAGCTGCTGTATGTAAGCTTGAAATTTACGGTACAGGTGGTAGCGTATTCCTCGAAGGCAGCCTTGCACAAGACGAAGCAGGTGAAGGTACACTCATCTTTACCGATAGCAACAAGGGTTACGATGCGCAACAAAATCGTACTAGGGTTGAAAGCACAAAACTTAACGGTAATGGAGGCAACCTTTATACTAAAGAAGTTGACGCTTTCGTTAATGCAGTTATTAACGATACCGAAACACCAATTACTGCAGATGATGCTATTAACGCTCAAAAAATTGTTGAAGCAGCATACGAATCTGCAAAACTTGGCAAGTTAATAAAACTCTAATTTAAAAGTCCGATACTTCGGTATCGGACTTATCTTAATGTATGGCAGCCCTTAAAATATAGATTTATTGGATAAAATTATGAATTCGTTCAAAAGAATATTGTACATAATTTTAGCGCTTGTATATACACTCACACTCATAGGTTGTGAACAGGGGGAAAACACTGCAAACACTAGCAGTATTGTTGAAGAAGTATCCTCTGAAGAAGTAGTTCCTATTGTAGACGATACGGAAGAAACTTCATC
>JAFOFE010000005.1 GCA_017387475.1 Clostridia bacterium
AATAAGAATTACAGATACAACGAAAAGGTTTTTGTTTTGATTTAAGTCGATAGCCTGAATCATTTTAAGACCGGAAACTGCAATGAAACCGTAAAGAGCAATACAGATACCGCCCATTACGCAGGAAGGAATTGTTGAAAGGAATGTAGCGAAAGGTCCGAAGAATGAAACAAGCATTGCCATAATGGCTGTTGTGCAGATAGTAGCTGTAGAAGCGTTACCCGAAATTGCAACGCAACCAACAGATTCGCCATAGGTTGTGTTGGGGCAGCCACCAAAGATGGAACCTGCAAAGGAACCAATACCGTCGCCAAGGAGTGTTCTGTGAAGACCGGGTTCGGTAAGAAGGTCTTTTTCAATAATAGAAGAAAGGTTTTTATGGTCTGCAATATGTTCTGCAAAAACAACGAAAGCAACAGGTACGTAAGCTACTGCAACGGTACCAATGTAGGTAGCGAGTGTGCCACCGTCGCCAAAGGTAAGTTCACCTGTGAATGCAGTAAGGAATGTGAATTCGGGAACCCATCTCATAGCTTCGAACTTTGCAAAATCGATAACCATTAAAGCTGCGTTATTAGTTACAGTACCAATAACTGTGAAAATGGTTGCAACAGCATAGCCTGCTAAAATACCCATAATGAAGGGGATGAGTTTGATCATTTTTTTGCCGTAAACAGAAGCTATCATTGTAACGAAAAGGGTTACAAGTCCACAAATTAAAGCAACATAGGGGGAAGCTGTGGGTGCGCCTGCTTCGTTTAACACGCTGCCTTTTGCAAGGTCGCCTACTGCGTTAGAAGAAAGAGAAAGACCGATAATAGCAACTGTTGGGCCTATAACAACGGGGGGCATAAGCTTATTTATCCAGCCAACGCCTGCAAACTTAACACAAATAGCTAAAACAACGTAAACAAGACCTGCACAAGCTGCACCAACGATAAGACCTAAATAGCCTGCAGCTGCCGAAACGCCACCTGCGAAAGCAGCAAACATAGAGCCGATGAATGCGAATGATGAGCCAAGGAACACAGGGCTTTTAAACTTTGTGAAAAGCAAATAAACGAGTGTACCAATACCTGCGCCGAAAAGAGCAGCTGTAGATGACATTCCGTTACCGATAATTGCAGGAACGGCAATTGTTGCTGCCATAATTGCGAGAAGTTGTTGGAGTGCGAAGACGATGGTGCTGAAGAAGCCCATATCTTTGATTTTTGCGTCTACACCATAGACAAGTTTCATAGAAATTCCCTCCGATAAAAGTTATTTTTTGTAGTAAATCTACATTAAATTAAATTTATCACATTTAACACCCACTGTCAAGGCGTTTTTCGACAAAAAAGACCCCATCTTAAGATGAGGTCTTTTTGTTATTAAAGTATTTTTTCAAGCAAATCGCCAAGCACTTTTGCCATAGAGGAAAAGCCTAAATCGGTAGGATGGCAACCGTCTACCAAGCCTTCGTCCTTAACGGGTTCCATAAGTTCGGGACCTGTTAAAAGATATACGTTTTTATCGCCCGAATTTACTGCGTTATTATAGGTTTCGGTAATAACTGCAAGTCTTTGTTCAAGGTCGGCGTTAAGGGTGTATTTAGGAACAGACATCATAACAATAGGAATATTAGGATGTGCGTTTCTTACCTTTTTAAACATTTTTTCGTGGGTTGCTTTAAGGTGTTCGGCATCGGGCGCATTATAATCGTAATCGTACACGAATGCAGACATATCAAGCCCTGCAACATAATCTGCCATTACGTCTTCGCCCTTTGCGCTGCCCGAAAAGCCAAGATTTATGTAATCTAAATTAAGTCTTCTTGAAATGAAGCCTTCGTATGAACTGCCTGCCCTTGAAGCGCAACCCCCTTGTGTGATAGAAGAACCGTAATATACAACAGGTTTTTCGTTTGTATAGGGTGTTGGTTTTTCTATGGTTGCAGTATTTTGAAGACCAATATAAAGTTCGGTAACTTCGCTGTAAAGTGGGAAATTAATTGTGAATTCGCGCATTTTGTTAGAGCCGAAATCTGCCATACCGTCAAGGTTATGTTCAATATCGAATGCAGGAACAAAGGTGCAATAGTATTGGTCGGCTCCTTTACACTTTTCGTAAAGGTCGAAACCTGCCGAGCCTGTGAGTGCGAAGTGTGGCATTTTACCAACATCGCCGAACGTTGCTTTAATAATTATGTATTCGCTATCGGTTTTAAAGCGCAAACGACCACCTGCAGTATGACTGCTTAACCCCAGTACGCCCCAGCTTACTTCTTTTGCAACTGCTTCGGGCATACGACGGAATTTTCCGTCTTCGTAAAAAATACCGTTAAGTTCGAAAGCAGGGTCGGTAGCCTTTAAGAAGACTGTATCTTCCCTGGTATTTGGTGTTTCGACCTTAAAATTCTTATCAATTTCGGAAATTTTGCTCATAATTATTCTCCTTAAACTACACACCGAAAAGAATGTGCGCGTTTCTAATTTGGTTGTCCTTAATTTTCATATTTATTATATATGCTTGTTCTTCCATATTAGTAAGGCTTTTTTCAATAAGGCCGTCGTTCATATTTTTAGAAGTTACAATTTCGCAGATTTGATTTATAATTTCGGTTTTTTTGTTAGCTGTTTGGCTGTCGTTTGGGTTTGAAATTAAAAATTCCAACATATCGGCAACCTGTTTATATTCTTCCGATATTTCTTTAAGGGCGCGAAAGCTCCATTTATAATACGGCATATATTTTTTTGCCTGCAAAAATAAAACCTGCATTGCGCTTTTACAGAATTCGAAAACTGCAAGCTGTGCTGCAGCAGTATCGTTTCGTGTGATGCATCTTTGGTAGTTATACTGACCCGACTGACCCATTAAAAGCAAATGCCCACAAAGCTTTTTAAGGCGCACATCTTCGGGGTAATATGCAAGCGAGTTGCGAACTTCTGAAATAGCCCCGTAGTTATCGAAAAATATTTCTCCGTTAACCACTTCAAGCAATGAAAATTCGGGAACAGAGAACCAACCCTGCACCGAAAGTTCGCCCTTTTCGTTGCCCGTTTTGGATAACAAAAATTCGTTTATTCGTATAACACCGTGTCGGTTTCCACCTACTGCAGAAACACCACTTCTTTTATGCCCCATAAACTCTTTTGGCAGCTTTGCGTATGCTTTTTCAAGTAAAAATGCATCTTTTCGGCTTACTATGTCTTCGTTTGGTATGAAAATGCAAAAGTCAGGCTCTAGGTCGTGGTCAAGTGAAATTTCGTCGTCGAACCCGTAACATTCCGAACCCGACCCGATAAGCCCTACCGAAACAAAGGGTAAAATATGTGGAAATTCTTCAAGCATAGGCTTGCCGTATTCATTATAAAACAGACGACAAAGTTCAAGCCCCTTCATAAATTCTCCTTTTACGGTTTATAAGTTCATTTTCGTATGCAAAGTAGCCGTAATAACCGAAAACCGATGCACATTTATCGCATACAAAGGCATATTCGCCGTCGGTTCGGTTTTTGCCTTTATCTAAAAGTGTTTGCGCAAGGTTTAAATATTCGTTAATTTTTTCGTCGGCTTCTATTAGTCCTAACTCGGCTTCGGCTGCAGATGCTAAATTCAGGTAGGTAATTGCCTGTTCGCTTTCGCCATTTATATTTTGCGCCATTACAGTAAGCGCCTTTTTATAATAACTTTCTGCCCTGCGAAACTGTTTTAAATCGACCAAAGCAAGACCCATATTATTATAAAGGCCACCAAAGCGAGCATCGGCCGGTTTTAGGTTTTTATTATAAATTTGTTCTGCTAATTCAAAAAGTGGTATGGCGTCTTCTGCCTTACCGAAGGCTTTATAAACGGTGGCAGAATTAAGATATGTGGTGGCTGCGCCAATGTTTTGTTCAATGCCCATTTCTTTAATTTTTAAAATGGCTTTTTCGGTATAATTTAAGGCTTCGTCTTTAAGACCTAGTTTTCGGCAAAGACCCATAAGCTCGTTAAAAAGTAAAACTAAAATGTTGTTATCTTGCAATTTTTCGGCTGAATTTAGCGTAATTAGCAGGTATTCTTTTGCGCCATTATAATTGTTTTTAGCAAGCAAATCGTCTAGTTCTTTTAGAATTTTTTGTGCCGATAACGCCATAAATTCACCACCTTTAAAATTATTTTACACCATAGGTTTAGATAAGACAAGTGCAAAGTTTTGGATAGTTTGCTTTATTGACTTTTTTCTTTTAAATATGATATAATTTAAACAAATAATTTTATGAAAGGTTCGATTTAGATGAGTGAACAAAACAAAAAATTCGACCCCTTGTTTACCCCATGGAAAATTAGGGATGTTGAAATTAAAAACCGAATTGTAATGTGCCCTATGGGTGGTACTTCGCTTTTTGGTTGGTTCGAACTTGGTGGTTGCCATTTCGATAAGGAAGCTGCAAAGTTGTTCCTTGAAAGAGCAAACAACAATGTTGGACTTATTATCCCGGGTATTGCCCCCCTTCGCGATACATTTTGGGGTAAATGGCTTTGGCAAAACCCAAAAATGTTTGAAGAGCTTAAGGAATTTATGGATGAAATTCATAAAACAGGCGCAAAACTTTTTGTTCAACTTACTGCCGGTATGGGTCGTTCTTGGGCAATTACAGAACTTGTAGCACCCTTACATAAAAACAAACTTACCCGTGCCATTATTAAACCTATTATTGATACTTCGCACGAACTTGCTTCTCCTTCCGAACAGCCTTCACGCTGGGCGCACGATATTATTTGCCCCGAAATGACCAAGCACCAAATTGAAGAAATTATTGAAGCATTTGCAAAAACTGCAAAACTTTGTATGGATGCCGGCGTTGACGGTGTTGAAGTTCACGCTGTACACGAAGGTTATCTTTTAGACCAATTTGCAATTGAATTCTTTAACAAGCGCACCGATGAATACGGTGGCTCTTTTGAAAATCGTTACCGTTTTGCAGCAGAGGTTGTTAAGGCTATTAAGGCTTCTTGTGGCGAAAATTACCCTGTATCGCTTCGTTATTCTGTTGAATCTAAAATGAAGGGCTTTTGCGTTGGCGCAATGCCCGGCGAAGAATACGAAGAAGTTGGCAGAAATATGGCTGAATCTGAAAAGGCTGCTAAATATTTACAAGATGCCGGCTACGATATGCTTAACGCAGACAACGGTACCTACGATTCTTGGTACTGGGCACATCCACCTATGTATATGCCCGAAAACTGCAACCTTGAAGATGTTGCACACATAAAGAAGTTTGTTGACATTCCCGTAGTTTGTGCAGGCAGAATGGATGCAGAGGTTGGCGCTAAAGCTATTGCCGACGGCAAAATAGATGGTGTTGGTGTGGCTCGTCAGTTCCTTACCGACCCCGAATGGATAACCAAGCTTATTGAAGACCGACTTGACGATATTAAGCCTTGTATTTGTTGCCATGCAGGTTGCTTTAACTTCTCTTCTTCAAAGGGACACGCAAACACACAAGATTTAACCGACACAATGGGTCTTGCACGTTGCGCGCTTAACCCCGAAACAATGCAATCTAAAAAGTATTACGTTAAGCCTGCTAAAAAAAGCAAAAACGTTGCCGTTATTGGTGGTGGCATTGGTGGTATGGAAGCTGCTATTCTTCTTGCTAAACGTGGACACAAGGTTACACTTTACGAAAAGACCGACAGCCTTGGTGGCGTATTTGTAGCTGCTGCAGCTCCTTCCTTTAAAGAAAAGGACAGAGCGCTTATTGCTTGGTATATTCGCGAGCTTAAAAAATATTCCAGCATTGATGTTAAGCTTAACACCGAAGTTAAGAATATTAGCGAGCTTTCTGCCGATGAAATTATAATTGCAACCGGCGCTAAAGCCAAAAACATTCCCGTTAAGGGTGCCGACACTGCTATTGAAGCAGTTGACTTCCTACTTGGAAACCGTGAAGTTGGCGAAAACGTAACCGTTATTGGTGGTGGTCTTACAGGTTGTGAAATTGCTTATGAGCTTTACCTTCAGGGCAAAAAGCCTGCTATTGTTGAAATGCAGGACGACCTTATTACAACACCCGGTGTTTGCCTTGCTAATACCAGCTACCTTCGTGATTTCTTTAACACAAACGGCGTTCCCGTTTATCTTGAAACAGCTTTACTTGAAATTGGCGACGGCTTTGTTACCCTTAAAGATAAGAGTGGCGACGTTATAAATCGTGCAACCGATTCTGTAATTCTTTCTGTTGGATACAACCCTGCTCCCCTTGCGAAAAAAGGTAAAAACGTTCACGTTATTGGCGATGCCGATAAGGTTGGCAACCTTAGAACTGTTATTTGGGGCGCGTGGGACGTGTGCATGAAAATTTAGGGCCCAGTTCCTTCGGCACAAAATAAATAAAGGAGAAAATGCTATGTTTTTAACACCTGAACAGCAGGCTATACTTGACGGTGCAAAAGGCGAAACCATGGCAAAGGTTATGAAGACCCTTGTTATGTACGGCGATGCCTTTGAAGCCGAAAAGTTAGTGCCTATTACTTCAAAATACAACCATCTTGTAACATCGTTTGGTCTTAAGGTTATGTCCCCTGTTTATGACCTTATGCAACAGCTTCTTGACAGTGGCGTTGTGTCGGATCAAAAGTTTTCAGTAGACCCTAGACCCGTAGACAAAAATGTTCCTGCATCCTTCCTTCAAAACTTTGTGTTTAAAAACTTTATGTACACAAAGCAGGACTTTTACGAAAAGCAATTAGATAAGCTTGGTCTTTTAGACAAGAACGCTTTTACCTGCGCTTGCTATTTAGACGAAGTTGGCAACAAGCCTAAAAAGGATGATGTGCTTTCTTGGGCAGAATCTAGTGCCGTTGTTTATGCTAACTCGGTACTTGGCGCACGTTGCAACCGTAATTCCGGTATTATTGATATTATGGGTTCTATTGTAGGTTTCGTTCCCTATTTTGGACTTTTAACCGACGAAGGCAGAAAGGCTACTTGGGTTATTAAGGTTGAAACCACCAAAAAGCCCGAAGCACAACTATTAGGTTCGGCTATTGGTATGAAGGTTATGGAAGATGTACCCTTTGTTGTTGGCCTTGATAAATGGATTGGCGACGAATTAAACGATGCTGCTTGCGCTTATCTTAAAGATTTTGGCGCTGCTACTGCTTCGAACGGCGCAGTTGGTCTTTACCATATTGAAAACCTTACACCCGAAGCTAAAGAGCAAGGAAAGGCACTGATTGCTGAAGGCGCAAAAGAATATATTATTGACGATGCAGAGCTTGAAAGAGTTCAGGCTAATTATCCTGTTATTTGGAAAAACCCCGACGCTAAACCTAAACTTTGCTTTGTTGGTTGCCCACACCTTTCACTTGAACAGCTTAAAGCCTGGACCGATAACGTGGTTTCTGCCCTTGAAGCAAACGGCAAGAAAAAGGTTACCATTCCTACAGTTTTCACAGCTGCTCCCGGTGTGCTTGAAGTATTTAACAAAACCGAATATGCGCAGAAGTTAAAGGATGCAGGTGTGGTAACTTCTTACATTTGTCCGCTTATGTATATGAACAACCCACTTTGCAAAACAATGCCTGTTATAACTTCTTCTAACAAGCTTCGCACATATACAAGCGCACGCTATTACACCGATGCGCAAATTCTTGAAACCATAACAGGAGGTAAAAACTAATGAAACAGTTTAAAGGTAGAGTTGTTACCCCCGGCGAAGTTACTGCCGAAGCATTAGTTACAAAAGAAGGTTTTAACACCTTGGCTTCCTTCCAAATGGCGCTTCAGTTTGGCGATAAAGAAGTTAAGTGTGGCGACCAAAACAATGCCGACATTCACGGGAAATCTATGCTCCGTAAGGCGCTTTGCTTACCACAAACAATAGGCTCTACAACCGGTGGTCTTGTTCTTTATTGTGCTTGCGCTATGGAAAAGAACCCTGCTTGTATGCTTTTTGCAAGCCACATAGATTCACTTGCTGCTGCAGGCGCCGTACTTGCTGACGTATGGGTAGACAATATTACAATGCCTGTTATCGACTGCCTTGGCGACGAATTTTTAAATTACGTTAAGGACGGAATGAAAATTACAGTTAAAGCCGACGGCACGGTTGAAGTTGAATAAGCTATAAAAAAGCACCCGATTTTTTCGGGTGCTTTTTTTATTCTTTTATAATGCCGTAGCTTGTGTAGTTTACGGCTTTGCCGTCTTCGACATATTTTATGTGAACGGTTATACGGTCTTTTTCTACCTTAATTTCGGCAAATGAACCGGGTTTAGATGCTGCTGCTATTTCGAAAATACTTTCATCTATATTAACAGGCGAACGAGTTTGTGTGCCTGCCGCACCGTGCATAGCATAAATGGTGCCTTTTGGGTTTACGATGTATTTTACCGAATTTTCGGTACGGAATGTGGAGTTTTTAACGGCTACACCGTTTGTATTTATAGGGTATGTTTTAGAGTAGGTGTGGTCGTGCCCTTGAAGGACTAAATCTACACCGTTTTCGGCAAATAACGAAGATAACTGACTTCGAAGAAGCAGAGATGTTTCGTTCTGCTCGGGGTCTGAACCCCATTTGCCGACAGAGTAAAGTGGATGGTGCATAGCCACTATTTTCCATTTTTTATTAGTATTAAGCGCTTCTTCCAGCCAAGTTTTTTGGGCAAAATCTATGCCTGTGTCGGTTAGGTTGTTGGTGTTAAGCATTATAAATCTTGCATCGCCCACATCGAAGTAATAAAAGAAGCCTTTTTCGGTGGTTTGTTCGGGAATTTTTATATTAAAATGCTTGAAAACTTCGTTTTCGCCTGCACGATAGGTGGTTTCGTGGTTACCCGAAATTGCCATAAAAGGCAGTTCCCTTAAATACAAACCATTGAAATCTAACATATTTTTCCAATATGTTTCGTATTTTGACCATTCTACAATATCGCCGGTGTGAAGCAAAAATGCAGGCTTTATTTTTACAATTTCTTCAAGCGCTTTTCCAAACTGTACACCCGTCCCGTCGCCCGAATAGGTAATATCGCTATCGAGTCCTGTTACCTGTGAATCGCTTACATGGACAAAAGTAAAGCTTTTGGCGCTGTGGTCAATGGTGGTAAAGGTAGCTAAATCTGTACCTATTTCTGCGCCCTTATCATAGGCACGGTAGGTATAGGTTGTATTAGGCTTTAATTCGCACTGTGTTTTTGCAACATATATGAGTGTGGGGTTTGGCATATAGACAGTTTGCATGGATGTTTCGGCGCCGTATTCGGTGCAGCTTTCTTCGCTGAACTTTGTGCCTTCGCAAATTTGAACTACCGATTCTATTGGTTTATATTCGGTATTCCAAGTAAAGCCGTAACAAAGATTTTCGGCATCGTAAAGGGTTACGGTAAGGGATGTTGGCTTGTAAAATTTGCGTTCAGATTCGGACACAGATACCGACTGCGACGTAAGGCCGGTGCTGCTTGTTGTGTTGTTTTCACCACAGGCAGCAAGTGTTACCAGCAATGCCACCACTAACAGTAAGGCTTTGGCTTTTACTAATATTTTTTGCATAATTTTCTCCTTGAAAAATTAAATGTTTGGGTTTAATTTTTCGGCAACCGAGTACGGAATTTTTAAATTTCCCTTACCTGTGCCAAGACTTATATCGGGTTTTATTTCGCCGTGGAAGTCGCTTCCACCACTATATTTTAAGCCGAAGGTATCGGCAAGCGCTTTGGCTTTTTCGGTTTGCTCGGCAGTATGAAGTGAATAATAACACTCAATGCCCACAAGTCCTGCCTTTTTAGCCTTTGGCAAGAATTCAGCTAACTCTTGCTCGGATAAATTTATGAATGGGTGCGCCAAAACGGGAACGGCATTTAATTTAGTTAAAAAATCAAGCATAAAGAAGACATCTAACCGTTCTGGTTCTTTATAATAGCCATAGTCTGCCGAAAGCAAGGTTTCAAAAGCTTCTTTTACGCTTTTTACATAGCCACCTTTTAAAAGCTCTGCTGCAATATGCGCACGGTTGAATTTTCCGTTTGGTGTTGAATTTTTTATTTTTTCGAAATCTACCTTATAACCATTAACATTTAGGGTATTTATCAGGTCTTTATAGCTTTCTTCTTTTTGTTTTATTATGTCGGTCATAAGGTTGGTAACCTTTTCGCATGCACATAGGGGTATAAAAAGACCTAAAAGATGCAGTTCTTTGCCACAGTAATCTACCGAAAATTCTGCACCCAAAACGGCACTAATATTTTTGTTCTGGGCTGCCTTGCTAAAGCTTTTAAGTCCGTCTACTGTGTTGTGGTCGCAAAGGGCAATAGCCGAAAGGCCTTTTTTTACAGCAAGGGCTATTAATTCTTCGGGGGTTAATGTACCGTCCGAAAAATATGAATGCGTATGTAAATCGCAGGTCTTCATAAGCTTTCTCCTTTGCTTTTATGCTTTCATTATACCAAAAAAATTAAATTTGTACATAGACAAAACCACCCAAAAGGGTGGTTTTGTCGGCGCGTCGGGGACGTCGCGCCCTACGGTTGCCTAACTTTTTGCAAAAGGCAACTTTTCTTTTCGCACAGACCCTCTCGGGTTCAAGTCTAATATAAACATAAAAATAAAAAAAGAACACCGAAGGGACACACTCCATAGGGCAATGTCGCTTAAAAACGTGAAATTTTTGCGGTATTATGTGTTAAAAACCCACGGCACGCGTCAGCGTTGCCGTGGGTTTTCGCCTTTACTACCACTTAAAATTTTCGTTTTTAAGTGCTTCGCAGTTTTGTAATCTTCAAATTTATATTCGAGACGAAGCCGAAAAATGCAGGAATACTTCCGTATTTCAAGGCTTTTCGGCAAGTCTTCGGATTA
>JAFOFE010000053.1 GCA_017387475.1 Clostridia bacterium
GAGACGAAGCCGAAAAATGCAGGAATACTTCCGTATTTCAAGGCTTTTCGGCAAGTCTTCGGATTAAATTTGTTTTCCAAAACCGATACTGCTCTATGGAGTGTGTCCCTAGGGGTGCTTTTTTATAGGTTTTTAATATATTTCTTAAACTGTGGGAGCATACCGATTTTATCGGGTACATGGGGTGGCATTTGAAGAATATCGTGCCCCGGAAATGGGTTGCCTTCAATTAAAACAACACCGTTTTCGGTTGCCGCAACATCCCAGCCGACATAGCCGACTTCCTTTACAACCGTCGCTGCTTTAAGCACGGTTTCGACAGCTTTGTCCCATTGTGGAAGTTGGTAGCCTTTAATGGCGCAAGAAGTGTAAGGATGTGTTTCGTAATAAATGCTATCTTTATCGAATGCGGGGTATTCAATAACGCCCGTTTCTATATTTATGGGTGCAGCCATACCACCTGCATTAATATTATCTACAAAACGTCCACCATTACCTATGCGAATAAATGCATAAACTATATGCGCTTCACCTTCGGTTAAAACGGTAACAATACGGTAGGTATTTACCGATAAAGGATAAAGTTTTGAAACGTCTTGATGTTGTACCACAAATTCTTCAACAAGACCTGCATTTGAATTTTTAAGGTGTTCAAAAAGTTCTTCTGCTGAGCCGTAATCGGATACAGTTAACTTTTCTATACCCTTGCCACAAGCTTCTGCCGAAGGTTTGGAAATTATAATATCCAAGCCATCTAAAAAGGTTTTAAAAGTGTCTATATCGGCGCTTGACATATCTAACCATTTTCTGCCCAAATAGCTTTCGAAGGTTTTGTTAAACTCTATTTTATTATCTAAAATATGATAATATTCCTTGTTGTTAAGCAGGGTTACAATGGTATTGTTTATGCCCCTTGTAACATAGGTTGCACGTTGCGCGTTGTTTAAATTCCACCATTCGCAAAGTTCATAGTCTTTATAACCTGCGCCATATTTTAGCCCGCATTTTATAATGTCGAAAAACAACTTAATGCTACCTATTCCACTTTTTTTATGGACCGATTTAACGGTTTTAAAAAGGCCTTTATAGTCCATTTTTAAAATGCGTTTTATAAGATAAAGAATTCTTTTCATCTACTTTAATTTTTCCTCTATAAAATCTGCTGCAGAGTTCATATATTCGGCACTGAAATATTCAAACTTGCCACTGTCTGCTGCTTCGGCAAGGCGTACATCGATAGGCACGCTAGCCAAAAGTTCAACACCAAGTTCGTCGGCAACGGTTTCGGTTTTGCCTTCGCCAAAAATACGGAATTCTGCGCCACAGTCGGGGCAACAAACATAGCTCATATTTTCTACTATTCCAAGAACGGGAATATTCATCATAGTAGCCATATTGTATGCCTTTTTAACAATTAAGGAAACAAGGTCTTGTGGTGATGTTACAATAACAATTCCGTCTACGGAAAGTTGTTGGAAAACGGTAAGCGGAACATCGCCTGTTCCAGGGGGCATATCTACAAACATATAGTCTATTTCGCCCCAATTAACATCACTCCAAAACTGTGTAACTGCGCCTGCTATAACAGGGCCACGCCAAATAACAGGGTCTTCGCTGTTTTCAAGCAAAAGGTTTACCGACATTAACTTAATTCCTGTTAAGGTTTCGGCAGGAATGATGCCGTTTTCGTCGGCTTCGGCACGGGTATTTATACCAAACATTTTTGGTATGGATGGACCTGTTATATCGGCATCGAGTATGGCTGTTTTATAGCCTTTTCTTTGCATTAAGGTTGCAAGCATTGATGTTGTAAGCGATTTGCCTACACCACCCTTGCCACTAACTACGGCAATAACTTTACCTATTTTACTTCCCTTTTGCAAGGGTGCTTTTTTAGGTCTGCTATCGCAATTTTGGGAACAAGAGCTGCAATTACCACTGCAACCCGATTGACTGTTTTTTACTTCTTCTGACATATAAGAACACTCCAACCATAGATAATTAATAATAACAAAATTATTATAACTCTAATTGAAGTGTTTTTCAATTAAAAAATTGTTTCTATAAGTTTAACAGATTCCTTTGGGGAATATGTGAACGTTTCTATTCTGTCTCCTTTATAGTAATATTCGTAAGGCTTTACGGCTTCGGCTTCGAAGCTATCTATTATAATAAGTTTTATTTTCATTTTATCGGGAATTATGCTTTTTATGTAAACGCCTGCTGTATCCCCTACCTTAACGCCTTCCTTAAGTTCGGCAAGGCCTGCAAGATTTGGCGCAAGTTCAATGAAAATTCCGTATGATTCAACGCTGCGCACCACGCCCGACACGGTTTGACCTGCCGAAAATTTTGCAGCATTTTCTTCCCAAGTGCCAAGAAGTTCCTTGTGGGTTAGGGTTATTTTCCCGTCGGGTTCAATATTTTTAATTACAACCTTAATATCATCCCCTGCCGAAAATCTGTCTTTGGGGTGTGAAATTCGCGAAACCGAAATTGAATCTATTGGCAAAAGGGCAATGTTGCCACAACCTATATCGCAAAAAACGCCAAAGCTTTCAAGGTGGGTTACTCTGGCATCTATAATATCGCCCGGAGTTTTTTTATCTAAAAATTCCCGTTTGCATTTAAGTTGTGCGTTACGGCGCGAAAGCAAGGCGTAGGGTCTTGGCTCGGCTTCGGTATTAATTTCTTCTACCGTAAAGCAAACGCTTTTACCTACCCTTGATATAATAGCGATATCCTTGGTGTATCCTTCTTCAATACCAATTGCGCCCTCTACCCTTGGAATAACCCCTTTTATTTCTCCTAAATTCACAAGCATATTATGGTCGGCGTCGCACATATAGGCAGTAGCTTCAAGAATTTCGCCCTTTGCTTTAGCTTCTTTTAGCTCGGATATTGTATATTTTTTGCGTTTAGCGCCCATTCTTGCTTCATTTAATCCTTCAGGATAAAAGCCTGTCATATTATTATCAACCTTTCGTTTTAAAGTTCAATTAAAATATATGCGAAAGATTCAAATAATATTTATTGATAAATAGTTAATTTTTGGTTAAAATGTAATATACAACAATTAAAGGAGTTTTTAAGTGGTTATTGCAGTAATTATTTTTGCAGTGGTTATATTTTTAGTGTTGGCAGCAACGGCTATAAGTATGGATATTGCCATTGTAAGACGCAAAAAGCCGGTTAAGGTTCACGGTAAAATGGGCGAAGACAGTATGGTTGACACCGTTTTTAAAAGCGATATTAAGAATGGTATGGAGTGGATAAAATCTCAACCTTTTTCTGAACATGAAATTACTTCTTATGACTCGACCAAACTTTACGGAAGATTTTACAAAAACGGCGACAGTAAAATTACAATTTTAATGATGCACGGGTTCAGAAGTAACCCTATACACGATTTTTCTTGCGCTTTTAAATTTTATTATGACAAGGGTTTTAACCTGCTTGTTCCCGACCAACGCGCTCACGGAAAAAGCGGCGGCAAATATATAACCTACGGCACAAAAGAACGCTTCGATGCAGCAGCTTGGCTTGAATATGCCAACACCTTGGTTGAAGATGGCGAGCTTTATGCTACCGGTGTTTCTATGGGGGCTACCACCGTTCTTATGGCAGCAGAATTACCACTTCCAACAAATGTTAAAGGCATTATTGCCGACTGCGGCTTCACAAGCCCCGCCGATATAATTAAAAAGGTAATGAAGGAAGATATGAAGGTTCCTTTGTTCCCGCTTTACTACACAACAAGGGCGCTTGCCAAGGTTGTTGCAGGGTTCGATTTTGAAGAATGTAATGCAGCATTTGCCGTTAAAAACAACACCATTCCCCTGCTGTTCTTACACGGCAAAAAAGACAGTTTTGTGCCATTCTCTATGGGCGAAAAAATTTACAATTCGGCAGGTGGGCAAAAACATGCCGTTTGGGTTGATGATGCCGACCACGGATGTTCATTCCTTGTTGACCACAAGGCCTGTGCCGATGCGCTTGGCGTATTTTTAGGGATATAAAAAGTAAAAGCACCGAATTTTCGGTGCTTTTTTGTTTATAACATTTCTTTATAAAGTTCTTGTGGGGTTTTTGCAGAAAGGTATGCAGGTGGAATATCGAAAACTGTTTTACATCCGGTTGCGCCTTCTTTTTTAAGCTTATATGCAGCTCTGGCATAGGCAACTATAACCGAAGAAGTGAATTCGGGGTTAGAATCTAACTTAAGGCTGTATTCGATAACGTGTGTATTTTCGTTTTCCCAACCTGTTTTGCCACTTCTTATAACAAAGCCACCGTGTGGAATACCACTATGATTCTTGCGAAGTTCTTCAAGCGAAATAAAATGAACAACCGTATTATAGTCGGCAAAATAGTTGGGCATTGTTTTAATTTCTTCTTCTATTTTAGCCTTGTCTGCGCCTTCTTCGGCAACAACGAAACATTCGCGAAGGTGCTTTTCCCTTGTAGTAAATTCGGGAGTTTCGCCACTTCTTACAGCGTTTAACGCAGCGTCAACAGGTATGGTGTACTGCTTTGCATCTAACACGCCATCTATTCTGCGAATAGCGTCGGAATGGCCTTGGCTTACACCTTTGCCCCAGAAGGTATAATCTTTACCACTTGGTAAAACAGCAGAAGCATAAAGGCGATTGAGTGAAAACATACCCGGATCCCAACCACAAGAAATAACTGCAACATTAGAGCCCAATTTTGCAGCTGCATCTACATTTGCGAAATGTTCGGGAATTTTTGCGTGGGTATCAAAACTATCGATAACAGTGAAGTTCTTTGCAAGTTCGGGTGTTTGAACGGGAAGGTCGGTTGCCGAACCACCACAAAGAATAAGCACATCTATTTTATCTTTGAATTCTAAAATATTATCGATATGATAAACAGGAATATTTTTATGAAGAATTTTTACGGTATCGGGATTTCTTCTTGTGAAAACAGCTACAAGTTCCATATCTTCGTTTTGTTTAATGGAACATTCTATTCCCCTACCTAAATTTCCGTAGCCAACAATTCCAATTTTTATGCTCATAAGTTACCTCTTTTTTAAGACTATTTTTATGATATGTTATTTTAACCCCAAATAAACAAAAGGTCAAGAAATATTCAACATTTGCGCAAATTATAAAGGTATGATATAATTAACTAAAACCAACCGAAAGGCAGCATTATGGAATTTAACAAAAAATTACAGGAGTTAAGACGCCAAAAGGGTTTTACTCAAGAACAGTTAGCCGAAGCCCTGTTTGTTTCAAGAACGGCAGTTTCTAAATGGGAATCGGGCAGGGGCTACCCTAGTATAGACTCACTTAAAAAGATTTCCGAAATTCTTGGTGTTACGGTAGATGAACTTTTATCGACCGATGAGCTTGTAAGTTTAGCCGAAGAAGAAGGCACCCAAAAGCGCCATTTAATTGACCTACTTTTCGGACTTTTTGATATATCGGCGGCATTTTTACTGTTTCTTCCCTTTTTTGCGCAAAAATCAGATATCATTATAAACGAAGTATCACTTTTAGCGTTAAGCTTAAGTTCTGTTTTTTTAACGGCTGTATATTTTGTTTTTGTTGCCATAACCGTTGTGTTCGGTGTGCTAACCCTTGCAATGCAAAACTGTAAAAATGTATTTTGGAACAAAATTAAATCGCCTTTTTCTGTTACTTTAAGCCTTTTAGGTACACTTTTATTTATTATTAGTTTACAGCCTTATGCAGCAGTATTTTTATTTTTATTCCTTATAATTAAGGTTTTAGTTATTATAAAACGCTAACGACACCAAAAGTATCATATATGCAACGCTGCGTTTCTTAACTTATTTTACACCTTCCTTTAAAGTGAGAGTATCACAAAAGGAAGGTGTTTTTTATGAAAAAAGAAAAATTTAAAAACTTATATTTATCGATAATTTGCATTTGCGCCTTTATTATTTGGACGGTACTTGTTGCTTTAATTAATGTTAAAGAAATTGGACCTTTAGGCTCTAGTGTTGGTTTCTCTTCGCTTAACGGGTGGTTTCACGATATGACCGGCGTTAATTTTAGTCTTTACTATATTACCGACTGGTTAAGCCTTATTCCCGTGTTTATTATGCTTGGTTTTGCCGTTTTGGGTCTTGTACAATTGTTTAAACGAAAAAGTTTATTTAAAGTAGATTTTAACATTTTGTGCCTTGGTATATTTTATATTGTAGTGCTTTTTGCTTACCTTTTATTTGAAGAAGTTGTTATAAATTTTAGACCTGTTCTTATAAACGGATATTTAGAAGCATCTTATCCATCTTCTACTACCATGCTTGTTATGACAATTATGCCAACGGCTATAATACAGTTTAAAAGCAGAATAAAAAGCACAACTATTCGAAATATAGTGGTTATTACACTTATTGTTTTTACTGTATTTATGGTGCTTGCAAGACTTATTTCGGGCGTACACTGGGTAACCGATATTATTGGTGGTGCTTTAATTAGTGCAGGTCTTGTACTTATGTACAGATTTGTGGTATAATGCTAATAATTATTTTACTTGTTGGCAGATTAGAGGGATTTTTTTGAAGAAAGAAAACACCGCAAAAATTTTAATGACTGTGGCAATGTTCATTTTTGGTACGCTGGCACCGTTTGTTAGAAACATTAATGTAAGCTCGGGCGAGTTAGCTTTATACCGAGCTATACTTGCTGCAGTTTTGGTTGGTGGTTTTTTGCTTATTACAAGGCAAAGCTTTTCTATTGCCAGCATAAAAAAGGAATTTTTGTTTTTACTGCTTTCGGGCGCTGCTATGGGCATTAACTGGATATTGCTTTTTGAAGCCTATAAGTACACAACCGTTTCTGTTGCAACATTAAGTTATTATTTTGCGCCTGTTATTGTAATGGTTGTATGCCCCCTACTTTTTAGGGAAAAACTTACTGCAAAACAAATTATCTGCTTTATTATGGCAACCTTGGGTCTTGTGCTAATAACCGGCACGGCAGGTGGTGGCAGCCAAGATTTGCTTGGCATTGCTTTTGGTTTGGGCGCAGCTATGTTTTATTCGGTAGTAATGCTTTTAAATAAATTTATTAAGGGCGTTATAGGGCTTCATCGCACTTTTATTCAGTTTGTAGCAGCGATTATTGTGCTTATTCCTTACGTTGCCGTAACAGGTGGCTTTACACTTGGAAACTTAAATGGAATTGGCATTGGCGCTTTACTTATTGTTGGTATTATACACACAGGTATTACTTACTGTATGTATTTTTCTGCGCTTAAAGAGCTTCCCGGCCAAAAGGTTGCAATATTAAGTTATATAGACCCTTTGGTTGCCGTTTTGGTAAGTGTTATTTGGCTTAATGAAACAATGACCTTGCCACAAATAATTGGTGGTTTGCTGATATTAGGCTTTACCCTTTGGAGCGAACTTCCCGTATTTAAGAAAAGATAACTTAACCCCCAAGTCGTTTGACTTGGGGGTATTTTAATGCAAAAAGAAAAGGCTCTGTGGTAAACCACAAAGCCTTGAAATTTGCGAAAATATAATTAACGCTTTGAGAACTGGGGTAATTCCCCACAGTGCGGGGAAATGTCGCATAGCGACAAAAGGGACGGGCGCCGTAAGCGCCACGACGGCACGTCGTGCACAAAAAGAAAAGACCCTGTGGAAAACCACAAGGTCTTGAAATTTGCGAAAATATAATTAACGCTTTGAGAACTGGGGCGATTCCCCACTGTGTGGGGAAATGTCGCATAGCGACAAAAGGGACGGGCGCCGTAAGCGCCACGACGGCACGTCGTGCACAAAAAGAAAAGGCTCTGTGGTAAAC
>JAFOFE010000054.1 GCA_017387475.1 Clostridia bacterium
AAGCTGATATTCACTCATAGAACAAAGGGAGGATATTGACATAACTGCTACGTCAAGCGCAGAGAAATTAAGCTCACAGCCTATCTCATCCGTATCAGGCTTAGTATAAGCAAATGGCGCAAGAAGAGAAAGCAAGGTAAGAATTAAAGCTATGGCCGAAAGTGGCAACAAGTCTGCCAAAATTGCCTTTAAGTTTATGGACAATTTTGAAAGGTCTATTACCGATATTTTAGTTGGTAACAATATTGTTAATCTGGCGCTTGGTTCTATTACCACGCTTCTTGCAATTCACGCAGGTATTTCCCCTACACTTATGACTATTTGTATTACTGTACTTGTAATTATGTTTGGTGAGGTTATACCCAAAGCGCTTGCAAAAGAAATTGGCGAAAAATATACCACAAGAATTGCAGCGCCCCTTAAAATGATTTCCTTTATTCTTACCCCAATATCTGCTGTATTTAGCCTTATTTCTAAAGGTCTTACAAAGCTTTTTGCAAAACCTGAAGAACCTTCGGTTACCGAAGATGATGTTATAGATATAATTGAAGATATGGAAGAAGAAGGCTCGTTAGATTCTGACGAAAGTCGTTTGCTTTATTCGGCGTTTGAATTTGACGATGTTTCTGTTAGCGATATTCTAACCGACCGTAGAGATATGTTAGCTATTGATGTAGACCTTAGCGATGACGAGGTTTTAGATATAGTTAAAAATTCACCTTATTCAAGACTTCCCGTTTACAAGGGCAACCTTGATAACTGCGTTGGCGTACTTAGAATTCGTGAATATTTAGAGGCATATTTAAAGGGCGAAAAGATTGAACTTCGCAGTCTTTTAGATACTCCTATCTTTGTTTCTCCCGACACCAAAATAGATGAGCTGCTTGCCGATATGAAGCGCATTAGAAAGCCCTTTGCTTTGGTAAAAACACGTTCCGGCCGTATTATTGGTATTGTTACCATGGAAGATATGCTTGAAGAGCTTGTTGGCGAAATTTGGGATGAAAACGATATAATTGAAGACAAGTTCCGTCAGGTAGATGAAGACACATTTATTATAAGTGCCGACCTTTCGGTTGTATCTGCATTTGAAATGATGGATTACGATGATTATGACCGTGAAGAATGCGGACACTACACACTTAGAAAATGGATGGGTCGTTTGCTTGGCAGAGTGCCTACCGTTGGTTCTAACTGTAGTTATGAACGCCTTGACATTACGGTTGACAAGGTTTTTCGTGGCAGACTTGTTTCGCTTAAATTTAAAATTAACCCACCCGAAGAAGTAGAAAGCGAGGTGGAAGAATAATGACAACTGAAATTATTATAATTATTCTTTGCCTTTTAGGCTCTGCTTTCTTTTCTTCTTGTGAAACTGCATATAATCTTGCTAATGAATCGCAACTTGAAAAAGATGCAGAAAAGGGTTTTGTAAACCGTTTGGCATATAAAATTGCCACCCATTACAATTTTGCGCTTAGTGCAATACTTATTGGCAACAACATAGTTAACTTTGCTTTATCTGCAGTTGCTACCACTTTAGCCGTTTCATTAATTGCTAATGAAGGTACTGCAGCAACCGTTGCTACATTTGTTTCTACAGTAGTTGTTCTAATTTTTGGTGAAATTGGACCTAAGGTTATTGCAAAAACAAATTCAAAGCTTTTAATTAAGGTGTTTTCAATTCCCCTTTTCAGTTTTATGGTGTTATTTTCACCATTTGCCATTTTAATTAATGGTATAATTAAACTGATAGATAAGATTTTTGTAGGCGATAGTGAAAATGCTGTTACCCCCGATGAGCTTGCTTCAATTATTGAAACAGGTGAAGAAGAAGGCTCTATTGATGAAGACAAGAGTGAACTTTTACAGTCGGCAATTGACTTTAATGAAACCACTATTAAGGAAATTATGATTCCCAGAGTGGATATGGTAGCAATAGATGCTAACGACAGCATTGATGAAATTTTAAAAATTGTTAACGATGCGCCTTATTCAAGAATACCTGTTTATGATTCGAGCATTGATGACATAATTGGTATTTTGGTTACACAAAAGCTACTTAAACTTTTGGTGGACACACCAAAAGAAGAAATTAATATTAGAGAGCTACTTGTTGAACCTTATTATATACACATGACCGTTAAACTCCCCGACGCACTTGACGTGCTTCGTGAAGAACGCACACACATTATGATAGTGCTAGATGAGTTTGGTGGCACCATGGGTATTGCTACTATGGAAGACATTTTAGAAGAGCTTGTTGGCGAAATTTGGGATGAAGATGAAGTAGCCGAAAAGGATATTATTGAAGAAGCTCCCGATAAATATAGCGTTGAAGGCGATATGAATATATTTGATTTCTTTGATGCTATTGACTTTGACGAAGGCGATTTTGAAAGTGAATATACCACAGTTGGTGGTTGGGCTATTGAAATGTGTGAAGGTTTCCCAGAAATTGGTTCTACCTTTACCTACAAAAACATTACTGTTACAATAGACAACATTGAAGACCACCGTATTACAACCCTTTCGGTTGTAGTAACGCCCGAAGACGAAGAAGAAACCGATGAATAAAGAAAGTCCGTACCAAATGAGCAGGGTTGCTAAGGACAGTTATGTTTTATAGGAACGCTGAGCATTGCGAAGGGCAAGAGAATTGAGAGAAGTTTAGCTTCTCTCTTTTTTCTTGCCCTTTTCCTTTTATATCCGTACATTCGACTACAGCTCCTTCTTTAAGTACAATTATTGTAGAAACTTAAAGGAGGTTATTTTTATGGGAAAATTCATTGAAGAGTTTTATTACGGCAAACTTGATCCACAAGCAAGGAGCACAAAGGAAAACAAAGCCGTGCAAAAGCAAATGGAAGTCTTGATGATAAATGAGGAGTTCTTAACTGAGAACCTTTCGGGCGAAAGCAAAAAGAAATTCCTTGAATTTTCTATTGCTTGGAGTGTTGTAAACGGCGAGTCAAATCTTGATAGTTTTATTATGGGGTTTCGGCTTGGTGCTAATTTTACATATGACACTTTCGTAAATGATGAAGCGCCGTTTAAGGACTTGCTGAAGGAGTGAGTGATATGAAAGAAAAGAAATATTATATAGCACTTGATGACTTCGAACGTCGGGTGGTTGTGAACTGTATGAATGAAATGCGAAATAAGCTCATCGCTGAAGGAAAGTATACCGATGCTTTGGATGAAGTTTTGATAAAGGTTATTCAACCAAAACAGAAGAAACTCAAGGTTATATATAAGGAGGCATAAATTATGGAACAGTTAGCGAAATTTATTACCGATGAAAGAACAGGGCTTGAATACGAACTGTGTGGCGATTATTATATTATTGCCGGTGAGGATGAGCCTGAACGGGAGCCAATCGGCATATGGGGACAACGACATTTGAACTATATTCAAAAGCACTGTAAACCCTTCTACTACAAAATGCTAGGCGAACATACGCTATATGATTACCTCTGCCAAATTAACCAAGATGTGGAAGATATGTATATCCTATTGGTTAAACAAATGGCTGAACGAGAAGGCGTAACCGAAAAACTTAAAGCAGAAAATCAAATGGAATGGGTTGGTAAGATGAATAACATACGTCAAAGAGCAA
>JAFOFE010000055.1 GCA_017387475.1 Clostridia bacterium
AAAAATTCTGCAACCGCACCTCCTATAAGGGCAAGTAAAAAAAGCATTGCTTCGCTTACTCTGTGTCGCGGAAATTTCACAGCCGCCTTCTTATCGTAACAAGTAACGATTGCCGTAGCTGCAGAAATAATAAGAAAATAAATTAAAAACCATTTAAGCAAATTTATCACCTTTAGAGTGGTTTTTTAGTTTATACATAATGTTATTATACTATATGTTTTAACTACTGACAACAATAAAAAACGGAGACTCATTTAACGAGCCTCCGTAGCTTATTTTATTTATTGAGTGCTTCTCTCTGAAGAAGAACCTTTTCGTGAATATCTTCTTTTGTTTTACCTGTTAACTTATAGAAGAAGAACGGAACACCTGCAAGGAACATCATAATACCATGCATAATTGTGTAGAAGAAGAGAAGTGTAACCTTTGTGTCAAGGCTCTGAACAGGGTTTGGAATAAGGTCGGTTGGCTGAATATAACCAATAATTGAGCCTTCGCCATAAAGGATAAGTGGGGCAACTGTGCTTGCTATAGTACCGCTTATCAATGTGCCTATACCAATAACAAATGGGAAGGTAGCGTCAAGGCGCTTACCTGTTTTAAGCTCGATTGTTTCAAGAACGTCTGCCTGGAACATTGATGGAAGAAGGTTTGATGCTCCAAACTGAAGACCGATAAGGAATAAGAATATAACGAAAACAACCTGTAAAAGTGAGTTTCCGGTTGTAAAGTAAAAATATCCCACACCGAAAGCAATGCAGTTTGCGCAAAGTGAGTAGATACCACTTGCAATATAAAGCTGCCTTGCATCAAACTTCTTTAAAAGGAAGTTGATAACAAGCATACCAACTGCAGTACCGATACCAACAGGAAGAACGAAGATAATCTTCTTTGAAATATCGCCAAGAACGGCAGCAGCCATAAATGCTTCCATAAACGTTGCAATACCGCGGAAGCTCTTTAAGAACTCTGAAACGATAATTGTCCATGCATACTTATTTTTAACAACATCCAAAAAGCCTTTAAGAGGATTTTTCTTTTCTGCGGTGTAAACTGTTCTTTCGCGGACAATTTTCATACCGAGAAGAACTGTAATAACGCCAACAACACTGCAAAGTGCGGCAGAAATTATGTACTGCAAGCCTTCAACGCTGCGAATACTTGTTCCTGTAACCATTTCAACAAGTGCCGGGTTATCCTTGCTCCAGATAAGACCTATAACAAGGAGAATAACAATTGGAGCAGAGTTACCAACTGCAGAAGAAATTGAACGGAATGAAAGTACCTGGTCGCGTTCTTTTAAGTTTGGCGTCATAACATTGGCAATCATATTGATTGAGTTACCGAATGTACAGAAAACAGACCAAAGAACTGCAATTGTTATAATGTAAATGAAAAGAATTGTTCCTGAAAGCCCTGGTGGAGCCCAGAAGGAAAGCATCATAACAATTGCCATAGGCACTGCAACAAGCATTGCTACAGGACGGAACTTTCCGCCCTTGCCCATTCTTCTACCGTCTATGTACATAACAATAAAGAAGTTAAGCACAAATGGAATTATACCTGTTAAAAGATTGAAGAGAGATGTTTGCTCTTCAGGAAGTCTTAAAACGTTAACAAGGTATGCGCTACGGTTACCACCAACCATACCTGTCATTGTAGTGTAGAAAAACACACCCATTAAATACAGAACAAATTCACCTTTACTTACGTGCTTTTGCTCAGTACTTGCGATGTTTTGTTGAGTTTTTATTTTTTCGCTCAAAATATCACATCCTTATCGTATTTATAAAAATGTACCATATAATTGCACTAAAAGTCAACAAAACAAAGACCTTAATAATTACCAAAATACAATGGTATTATTTGTAAACTATGGAAAAGTATTGACTTTTTTCCTCTTTTGTGGTAATTTTGTTTTAGCATAAGGAGGCGAAATTATGGATTCTATTATGGGTATTCTTTTTAACCTTTTTGAAGGTTTAGATTTAGAGAAGGTTCTTAGCTCAGTTGAGGGCTCAATGATTGAGTACAACGTAAGCGTTGCTCTTGATACATTCTCAAGCTTCTTCGGTGGCCTTTTCTCATAAGCATAGTTATTTCAAAAGCACTCTTCCTAAAGGAAGGGTGCTTTTTTAGTTAAGAGTTAAAAGTGAAAAGGTTTTGGAGAGCTTTGCTTCCGAACATTATAAGCTATCGCAAAAATAAAATAGAACTATTGTAGTTCCGCAGGATTACGATAAATTAAATTGGTGTGAAACCAAACGGCACGGCTAATATCCGTGCCCTACGGTTGTTCTATCTGAATTTCTATTCGTTCACCGCTATTTGACTGCAACTTGCCTCTTAATTTTACATTCTGTATATCCGCGAAGCACTGGCATCTGGCATCTGGCGACTGGCATCTTCACTTTCCACTTTGCATTTTGATTTTTGCGTTTTGCATTTATGATATCCCTTGACTATTAACACAATTAAGTGTAAAATATATAATTAGTTAAATTTCGATTTATTTTGTCTTTTAAGACTTTTGGAGGCTTAGATTTTGGCAATTATAACTGTTGAAGGGCTTACTAAAGCCTATGGCAACAAAACCGTTCTTAACAATATGAACTTCACTCTTCCTGAGGGTGAGGTTATAGGTCTTTTCGGCCCTAACGGTTGTGGTAAAACAACACTTATGAAGATTCTTACAGGCCTTATTCACGATTATTCAGGTACTGTTCTCATTAACGGCAACAAGCCTTCTGAAATTACAAAGGCTGTTACCGCCTACC
>JAFOFE010000056.1 GCA_017387475.1 Clostridia bacterium
ACTAATTTTTTCTATTCTTTCAATTGAACGGTCCAAATTCGAAACCTTAACATTAGCAACAATATCATCACACTCCACATTAAATGCACGCAATAGCAACTTCTTATAATTGTTTACCATTGTGCGACCTTGAGCAGCGCTACCATTTACCTGCCAGTTTGTGTTGCCAAAAGCAGCATTATCATTCTTAATGCATTGTTTTTGTTTATCCCTTAATCTATTCAATTCTTCTTTGTATAAATCGGAATTCGCAAACTCAAAAGTAGGTTTGTACAAACCATAGTCCAACGCATTAATGTCAACTTCAAAAACAGCAAGTTGTTTGCGCTTTTCTAATATTTCTTGATCAAGTTTGCTGACTTGTGTGTTTAAAGTGCCAATTTTTCCATTGCTATTATTTATAGTCTTTTCTAAGTCTGCAATTATCAATTTTAGGTTGGATATTTGTTGATTAAGATTTTCAATATCTCTTTGTTCGGGTAAGAGTAAACCTGTTAATCTTTCTACTTCAGATTGTAAAGCTTTCTCTTTTTTAGACGGTCCAAACAATCCCATTTTTAAATCTCCTTTTTACTTATTCAACTTGCTTTTCGCCGTTTTAATTGAAGCAATCAATAAAATACGAATAGTAGAACAGATCTTATCAATAGACTTATATGTTGCTTCGTCAATATAATCAGTTCTCAAAAGCATTTCAAGCCATTTGCCGGTTTCATTTGCTTCTTTTAAGGCGATTTCCAATTTAGCAATGAAATCCGCACGGCTATGACCGTATTTGCTTTCTGCAATGTTTGCACAAACACTTGTAGCACTTCTGCCAATTTGATTAGAAATTATAGTTTCGTGTTTTGCTCTTAACTCTTTTGTCAATTTCAGAACTTCAACTGACAGTTGCATAGATAAATCGGAAAGTTTATCTTCTTTCATTGCTATCACCTCTCTTATGGTATAGATTATACTATAAATTTGCGCAAAGCGCAACATCGTTTACACCGCGAGGTGTAACATCATTGGGCGCAAGCCCACATCGTTTGTGCGAAGCACAACACTGTTTGCCGTAAGGCAACCTCGTTTTGTGTCCGCTAATGCGGAATGATGTTAGCCTACGGCTAAATGATATTGCGAGTAAACTCGCAAACGATGTTGTGTCCTGGCGGACACAAACACAAAAAGAAAGACACGATGAAAATCGTGTCTTTCTTTTTGGAGCTGCTAACCAGATTCGAACTGGTGACCTCATCCTTACCAAGGATGTGCTCTACCACCTGAGCCATAGCAGCATATTAAGTTTTTCTGTCATCATAGACAGCGTTAATCATTATAAAGTAAAGTTTATTTTTTGTCAAGTGTTTTTTAAAAAATGAATAATAAATATTATTCTGCTAATAATATCTTCAAAAGGAGTTGATAAAATGCTTGATAAAATCTGTTTAATCTTATCCATACTAGGCTCAATCAACTGGGGTCTTGTAGGTATCTTACAGTTCGATTTAGTTGCTTGGTTATTCGGTGGACAGGATGCCTTAATTAGCAGAATTATTTATTCTGTTATTGCGCTTGCAGGAATTTGGTGCATTTCCCTTTTATTTAGAGATAACGGCAGAATTCACGAATAATAAGGCAAAATTAAGGGTGGGCAAAATGCCCACCCTTACATATTTAATATTCTGTTTCAACGGTAATGTTTCCGTTTTCAATTTTAAACGTAATATCGCCCGAACGGTCGGTACGATACACTTTTGCATTTACTGCAGCAAGATTATCTAACACTTCGCTATGTGGATGTCCGTAAGAGTTTGATGCGCCTGCAGATATTACAGCATATTCAGGCGAAGCTGCAGCAATAAATTCTGCAGAGTTAGAATTTCTGCTTCCGTGATGCGCTGCCTTATAAACATCGCAGTCGATATCAATTTTATCGTTTAAAAGCTGATTTTCTATATCGGTGCCTGCATCGCCCGTAAGTAAAAACTTTTTACCCGAAATTTCTGCCATAAGTACTACCGACTGGTCGTTTGAATTTTCGGCATTTTTATTATAAGCCAAAACGGTAATTTCAAACTCGCCAATATTTATGACGGTGCCTACCTTCGCAGTGTAAATTTCTGTGCCACTGTTTTCTAGCGCATACTGAAAATTGGTAAAGTTATTATCGGTTCTGTCATCTAATTCGGGAAGCAATGCATAGCGTGTATTTATTGCACCAATTATTTTAGAACCACCACCGACGTGGTCGGTATCGTAATGTGAAAGTATTGCACAGTCTATTCGGTTTACGCCTAGTTTTTTAAGTGAATCGAGCAGTTCTGTACCGAAATCACTTTTATTACCAAAATCGACAATAGCGTTATAACCGTTGCTGCTTATAAGTATGCAGTCGCCCTGCCCTACATCAATAAAACGAACAAAATCTTCTTCGGGTTGGGTTTGTTCTTTACCCGAAAGAAAATTAGCAATATCGCTGACACCGGGAATGCCAAAACTATTGGCAAAAAGTAAAACACATATTACCGAAACAAGACAGATAATAACAACGATAAGCTGACGAATATAGTGGGAACGAGAAAGTTTCACGGTTTAGTCTTCCCCCGCCTTTTTCTCTAACAATTGTTCCATAGTCATAAGAACCTCACGGGGTTTTGCGCCGTTGTATGGTCCGATAATACCCATATCTGCCATATTATCCATTATTCTTGCTGCTCTTGCATAGCCAAGCTTTAATTTTCTTTGAAGCATAGAAGTAGACGCTTGTCCTGTTTCTACAACAAATTCAATTGCAGGCATAAGCATTGGATCTTCATCGCCGTCGTCGTCGGAAATGGTTGCTGTGCTGCCTTTATCTTTATTGCTTGAAAGGACACGGTTTTCGATATCTTCAATAATGCTTTGGTCGTATTCTGCAACATGTCTGCCCTTAACGAAATCTGTAACTGCTTCAACTTCTTCGTCGCTTACAAAGCAGCCTTGAATACGTGAAGGTTTGGTTGAACCGATGGGGCTAAAGAGCATATCGCCACGGCCAAGAAGTTTTTCTGCGCCTGCATTATCTAAAATAGTTCTACTGTCTATTTGAGAAGAAACGGCAAACGCTATACGAGAGGGAATATTTGCCTTAATAACACCTGTTACAACGTCTACTGACGGACGCTGGGTTGCAATTATAAGGTGCATACCTGCAGCACGAGCCTTTGCAGCAATACGGTTAATTGAATCTTCAACTTCTTTAGGAGCAGTCATCATAAGGTCGGCAAGCTCATCTACGATAATAACGATTCTTGGAAGCTTAACCATTTCTTCGTCAGCTTCTGCCACCTTGTTATAACCGTCGATATCACGAACACCACTTGCTGCAAACATTTGATAACGTTTTTCCATTTCGCTTACTGCCCAACCGAGTGTACTTGCTGCTTTGCGTGGGTCGGTAACAACGGGAAGCAAAAGATGTGGTATCCCATTGTAGACACCAAGTTCAACAACCTTTGGATCAACCATTATAAACTTTACTTCTTCGGGTGTTGCTTTATAAAGAATACTTACGATAATAGAGTTTACGCAAACAGACTTACCTGAACCGGTAGCACCTGCAATAAGTCCGTGGGGCATTTTAGAAACATCGCCCACTATTGCGTTACCTGCAATATCTTTACCAAGTGCAATGGTCAGTTTGCTTTTAGAACCGGTAAATGCAGAAGATTCAAGAATTTCGCGAATGTGAACCACATTGCTTGTTTTGTTAGGAACTTCGATACCAACAGCTGCCTTATTTGGAATAGGAGCTTCTATACGAACACCTGCAGTTGCTAGGTTTAAGGCTATATCGTCGGCAAGATTTGTAATTTTACTGATTTTAACACCCGAACTAGGTTGAAGTTCGTAACGTGTTACGGTAGGACCTCTTGAAATATCTAAAATGCTTGTTTCTACACCAAAACTACGAAGTGTATCTACAAGGCGCTGAGCAGTATTTTCAAGTTCTGCACGTTCTGCTGCAGGACTTTTTGAAAGAGATGCTTTAAGTATATCGACAGGTGGAGTTTGATATGTATCTTCCTTCATTTCGATATTTTCTATATTAACATCTTCTGCAGTTTCTGCATCAGGTTCTTCTGCTTTAACCTTTCTTCTTGGTTTTGCTTCGGATTTAGTTTCTTCTGCAGCTGCATCGAGCGCTTGGCTAATGCTTACACTTTCGGTTTCTTCGGGTGCTTCGTCGGCAACCGGAATATCTATATCACGGTAGGTGCTTATTACCTTGCGCTGTTTATCATTCATACCAGATGTCATAGCAGCTGTACTTGGTTCATCTAACGGGATGTCGATTTCTTCACGGCGTGCTGCGCGTTGTTCTTCAACCGTATCACGGAACTCTTGATAAGACTTCTTAACGGTTTTTGCAGAGTTTTGCATTTTTCTTACAAGGCTTACAACCGTTGTACCGGTTATTAACATAACAAAAACGAAAATTAAAAGGAAAATTGTAGCAATTGCGCCACCCTTACCAAATGTGCAAAGTGGCCAACCTATGAGTCCACCAAAGAAGCCACCCGACTTTAAGGTGATTCCGTTTTTATACACAGCTGTAAGATGGTCGGTAAATGTTCCCATAGTTTCGGGGTTGGTTGTAAAAATATCTACACAGCCACCAATAAGCAAAACCAAAACTGCAGTTTCTATAAAACGAACAAGGGTTAAGCCTTTAAGCTTGTCCATTGCGTAAAACACAGAAAGCGCAATTAGGTAGAATGGGAAAACATAGGTTAATGCACCGAAAAGACCGAAGAAAAAGGTTTTAAGGGCATTCCATACGTTTTCGCCCGGTATGAACACTATAGCCATTATTAAAAGTGATGCCGCAAACATAAAAAGTGCTATTATGGGCTTTTTATTTGTTTTTTGTGGAGTTTGTTTAGTGTTCTTCTTTTTTGTGGTTGAGCCTTTTTTAACCGCCATTATGTACTCTCCTTAAAATTTATGTATCAGGATACTATTTTTCGGTATCCTGCGTGTCTATCATATCATATAGGGTGTCTATTGCATCGCAAAGACCACCAATATTATCTATTAAGCCTACTTCTACGGCTTTTTCGCCATCGAGTATTGAGCCAACATCATTAACCATTTCCCCCACATTCATCATAAGTGAAGAAAACTTTTCTTTAGTAATTTTTGAATTTTTGGTAACAAAGGTAATAATTCTTTCTTGTATGCGTTCGAAATGGCGAAACATTTGTGGAACGCCAAGCACCAAGCCTGTCATACGGACGGGATGCACCGTCATTGTGGCAGAAGGTACAATGAATGATTTTTTTGCAGCCACACTTAAAGGTATGCCTATTGAGTGAGCGCCACCAAGCACCAAGGAAACCGTTGGCTTGCTCATACCCGAAATTAGTTCGGCAATTGCAAGACCTGCTTCTACATCGCCACCTACGGTATTTAGAATTACTAAAAGGCCTTGAATTTCTTTAGATTCTTCTATTGCCACAAGTTGTGGAATGATGTGTTCATACTTTGTGGTTTTATTTTGGGAAGACGAAATAACGTGTCCTTCAATTTCACCAATGATGGTAAGGCACTGAATGGTGTGCTTTCCGTCGGTTGCTGTAACCGATGCGCACTCCTTTATTTGTTCAAAAAGCGAACCGTTGCCACCTTCGCTATCTGTGGAATTACACAGATTAAATTTAGATGTATTCATAAAACAACCTCCAAAAATAGTATTGGAAGAAAATTTTATAAAAATACATAATTATTATACTATTTAATATAGATTTATGCAACTGTTTTTGTTATTGATAAAATACAAAAAAGACCACTCGTTTGAGTGGTCTTTTAAAATTAATACATTCCGCCGCCTGCAGCTGCAGCAGCGGCAGCTGCTGCTGCCTTGCTAGCTTTAGCGTCATCTTTATTTTCGGCAACTAGTGTTTCGGTGGTAAGTACCATTGATGCCACAGAAGCTGCGTTCTGAAGTGCAGAACGTGTAACCTTTGTAGGATCTACAATACCTGCTTCGATCATATCGGTATAAACTTCGTTATACGCATCGAAACCATAGTTTGCTTTGCCTTCGCTAATAATTTTATCGATAATTACAGAGCCTTCAAGACCTGCATTGTATGCGATTTGGCGAATAGGTGCTTCAAGGGACTTAAGAACAATGTTTACACCTGTCTTTTCGTCGCCTTCGGTAGTATCGAGAAGTGCTTTAACAGCAGGAATAGCATTAACAAGTGCTGTACCACCACCTGCTACAATACCTTCTTCTACTGCTGCCTTGGTTGCAGCAAGAGCATCTTCTATTCTAAGCTTTTGTTCCTTCATTTCAACTTCGGTAGCTGCGCCAACCTTAATTACAGCAACACCACCTGCAAGCTTTGCAAGACGCTCGTTTAACTTTTCACGGTCGAAATCACTTGTAGCAGCTTCTACCTGATTTCTGATTTGAGCAACACGGTAAGCAATTGCTTCTGCTGCGCCTGCGCCATCTACGATAATGGTATTTTCTTTACCAACCTTAACCTGACGAGCGCGACCAAGTTGTGTAATTTGAGTGTCTTTAAGGTCAAGACCTAATTCTTCGGTAATAACTTCGCCACCTGTAAGAATTGCGATATCTTGAAGCATTTCTTTTCTTCTGTCGCCAAAGCCGGGAGCTTTAACACCTACGCAAACGAATGTGCCACGGAGCTTGTTTACGATAAGGGTAGAAAGTGCTTCGCCCTCAATATCTTCTGCAATAATAACAAGCTTCTTGCCTGCTTGAACAATTTGTTCAAGTACGGGAAGTATATCTTGAATAGAAGAAATTTTCTTATCGGTAATAAGGATAAAAGCATCGTCAATTACTGCTTCCATTTTATCGGTATCGGTAACCATATAGGGTGTGATGTAGCCACGGTCGAACTGCATACCTTCTACAACTTCGCTATATGTTTCGGCAGTTTTAGATTCTTCAACGGTAATTACGCCGTCTGCAGAAACCTTATCCATTGCTTCGGCAATAAGTTTACCTACAAAATTATCGCCTGCAGAAACGGTAGCAACACGTTCAATATCGGCAGAGCAGGTTACCTTTTTAGAATTAGCAACAACGGTAGCAACAGCTGTATCTACTGCCTTTTTAATACCCTTTTTAACTACCATGGGGTTTGCGCCTGCGGCAACGTTCTTCATACCTTCTAAAATAAGGGCTTGTGCTAAAACGGTAGCTGTTGTTGTACCGTCGCCTGCACAGTCGTTAGTTTTGGTTGCAACCTCTTTTACAAGTTGTGCGCCCATATTTTCGAATGGGTTTTCGAGTTCTACTTCTTTTGCAATTGTTACACCATCGTTAGTAATTAACGGTGCGCCATAGCTACGTTCTAAAACGGCATTTCTGCCTTTAGGACCAAGTGTAACCTTAACGGCGTTTGCTATTTGATCTACACCTGCTTGAAGCGCTTTGCGAGCTTCTTCGCCAAAAATTATATCTTTAGCCATTATAATTTTCTCTCCTTAAATTATTCTACAATAGCAAGAATATCGGACTGGCGAACAATAGAATATTCTACTCCGTCAACCTTAACTTCTGTGCCTGAATATTTTGCGGTAATAACCTTATCGCCAACGCGAACGAACATTTCAACATCGTATCCGTCTACCTTGCCACCGGGGCCAACAGCCACAACTTCGGCAATTTCGGGTTTTTCTTTAGCGGATGCAGTTAAAATAATTCCGCTTTTTGTTGTTTCCTCTGCTTCGACAGTTTTTAAAACTACTCTGTCGGATAAGGGTTTAATAGTCATTTTTTTGAGCCTCCAAAACAAAATAACAATATAATTAGCACTCGCTTCTTTAGAGTGCTAATTATATTGTACCAATTTTTTCATAAAAATCAAGGACTTTTACCAAAATTTTTATTTTATTAATAATTTATTCGGGTAATACGAAATTTATGCCGTTTTTAACTATTTCGCACTTAAAGCTTTTTGTATGTATAATTTCGCCGTCAAGACTAACGGGAATTTCTACGTCTGCCTGAAACTCAAAACTTTCACAGCGGCCGTAGGTGCAAACGTCGAGCTTTTCGTGTTGTCCGCTTTTGTACTTGGGAAGAAGACCCGGAACCTGAAGCTTCTTAACGGTATCTATTGTAACGCAGTCGAGCTGGCCGTCGTTAAGCACAGCCTTTGGTGCACTTATATAGCCGCCACCGTAAACGGGGGCATTGGCGCAAACTGCAAACAGAACGCTTCCTTCTTTAAAAATCTTGCCGTCGGTAATAACCTTCATATTAATTCCAATTTTACCAAGGAAGGCTTTCACAACCGCAAGATTGTAGGCCATTGGGCCCGAAACCAAGGGCAAACGTTTAAAGCCTTTCATAAAATCTGCGACCTGTGCATCGAGCCCTGCGCAACACTGATTCATACAATAATAATCGCCTGCTTTAATAAGGTCGATAGATAAAAGCTTACCGTTTTTTTGCTTTTTTATATCTAAAAAGCGTGGTTTAGAATCGAAGCCAAAGTACTTAATGAAATCGTTAGCAGAACCAATGGGGATAACACCGATTGCTGCATTTTTATATCCCACAATTCCGTTTAAAACTTCAAAGGAAGTGCCATCGCCACCACAAGCGAAAATTCTTACATCGTCGCCTGTTTCGGCTTCTGCTTTTGCCTTTTTAAGCGCATCGCCTTCGCCTGTTGTAATTAAAATTTTACAGTCGTCGCCATAAACTTCCCTTATTGCTAAAGTAAGCTCTTTTGTGTTATCTTCTTTACCTGCTGCGGGGTTAATTATGAATACATCTCTCATTATTTGTACCTCATTTAACCGGAACATTCAAACCGAACCTGATTTTGGGGTAAGGTTTTTCCTCCGGATATTGTCAAAATACTCGCAAATACAAAAGTATTTGCTCCGTTTTGTTCCTCCTCCACTGCAAAAACCTTTTGCCACAAAATTCTGCGACCTAAAAGATGTGGTTTTTGTGGAGATTTTGGTGAAGAGGAACACATAAGGCTGTCGCCTATGGGCGACGATGAGCCGAAAGCACCCAAAAACCACCATTTTAGGCTGGCTCGGGTTTAAATGCTCCGGTTAAAATACATAAACAACTGACATTTTATCATACCGTTGTATAGCTTACGACGTTTATCGGCAGGTCTGCCAAAAAGTTTTTCGAAATCTTCGTCGGGGCTTATAACAAAGTACTTTTTACCCTGACCCTGTGTAAACACACTTCCCATAATTTTGTAAAGTTCTTGTGCCTGCTTTATATCAAGCAATCTTTCGCCATAGGGTGGGTTTGTTACACATAAAAAGCGTTCATCGGGCGCTTTAAAATCTTTAATATCGGCAACTTCAAACTTCACATATTTTGAAACGCCTGCTTTTGCAGCATTTTCGTTGGCAAGTTTTACTGCATCAGGGTCTATATCGTAGCCTATTCCCCTAAATTCTATATTGTGAAGAATTTTATCTTGTGCTGCTGCCCTTTCTTCGCGCCATACATTTTCAGGAATGAAGCCAAATTTTTCTGCTGCAAAAAAGCGACGAAGACCGGGAGCCATTTTTTGCGCCATCATAGCAGCTTCTATTAAAATTGTACCCGAACCACAGAATGGGTCGAACATTTTTGTATCGGGGAAAATTCTTGCAGTATCGCAAATGGCAGCTGCAAGGGTTTCTTTAAGTGGTGCATCGTTAGATTTTCTTCTGTATCCTCTTTTATGAAGCCCTTCGCCCGAAGTATCTATCATAACTGAAACGCGATTTTTTAGAATGGAAAAGCGAATTTTCACTTCTACTCCGGTTTCGCCGAACCAAGTAATGTTATATTTTGTTTTTAGTCTTTCAACAATTGCTTTTTTAATTATTGACTGACAGTCGGGTATGCTGTGAAGGGCCGAATTAATGCTGTGTCCGTTTACGGGAAAAGCATCATCTTTACCAATAAATTCTTCCCAAGGAAGTGCTTTTACGCCCTGAAAAAGTTCTTCGAAACTCACTGCGTCGAACTCGCCCACATTGATAAGTATGCGTTCTGCAAAGCGTGAGTTAATATTTGCACGGGCAAGTATATTTAAATTTCCTGCAAAGTTTACTCTACCATTTTCGGCTTTTACATCTTTAGCGCCCATTCTTTCAAGCTCGAAGGCACAAATACCTTCTACCCCAAAAAGACAGGGTGCAACATATTTATATTCTGACATTTAATTCTCCAATAAAAATTATAAAGTTTTGCTGGCGTGGCGTGTTACGTGGCAACCAATATTGACGGCTACGGGCAGGCCTGCTATGTGTGTTGGTGCTGTTTCAATATTAACGGCAAGGGCAGTAGTGTTGCCACCGAAGCCTTGTGGACCTATGCCAAGTTTATTAATTTCGTCAAGCAATTCTTTTTCGAGTTGTTCGTAAAAAGGATTAGCGTTTGGAACATTAATATCGCGACAAAGCGCTTTTTTAGAAAGCAGGGCGCATTGTTCAAAATCTCCCCCAATGCCAACGCCTACAACAATTGGTGGGCAAGGGTTTGAGCCTGCCGTTTTTACGATTTCAAGTACAGCGTTTACTACCCCTGCTTTTTCGGCAGACGGAGTAAGCATTCTAATACCACTCATATTTTCGCTTCCGAAGCCTTTGGGGCAAACGGTTATTTTAACATTTTCGCCCGGAACAATTCTTGTGTGAATTATAGCCGGTGTGTTATCGCCTGTGTTGGTTCTAAAAAGTGGGTCTGCAACCACAGACTTTCTTAAAAGTCCTTCTGTGTAGCCTTCTTTAACGCCCAAATTAACTGCTTCTTCGAAGTTGCCGTCTGTAATATGAACATCTTGTCCTATTTCGGCAAAGATTACTGCCATACCTGTATCTTGACAAATAGGAATATCTAACTGTTTTGCAGCTATTATATTTTCAGAAATATCTGACATTACCGATTTCGCAAGTGGCAATTCTTCGTTTTTAGAACATTCTGCAATTTTATTTGCAAGCGAACAGGGCAAAACCTTATTTGCCACTACGCAAAGCTCCGCTACCGTTTCGGTAATTAGTTTGCAACTGATTTCTTTCATTGTTTTCCCCAAAAAATAAGCGGAATTCGTTTGCCGAAAACCGCTTTAGTTATTTTATTATCTACCGCCGGTACGACGATTTCTTTTTGCATCGGGATTTTTGCGTTTTAAGTCGGAAAACTTTTCGTCGCTGGTGGCTTTGAACTTACTCATCATATCTTCAAAAGAGGTAGATTCACTCTTTTTAGCGGTCCAGACATAAGAGCCGTCGGGCGCAGGAGCTGCAGGTTTAGGTGCGTATGGTTTTCTTTCTTTTCTTTCGCGCTTTTGTTCTTGTGGTTTGGGTTCTTCTGCCTGTTTAATGCTAAGGCTAACCTTACCGTCTTCTGACACGGTTAAAACCTTTACCTTAACGGTGTCGCCTTCTTTAACAAAATCGCGTATTTCGCTAACGTAAGACTGTGCGATTTCTGAAATATGTACCATTCCGAATTTTCCGTTGCCAATATCAACGAAAACGCCGTAGTCCTTAACTGCTGTGATTTTTCCCTCGAGAATGTCGCCTACTGTGAGCTGCAAAGTGATATATCCTCCTTGAAATAAAGCCGATGCTTATGCCAAAAATTAATTGACATCTATGAAGACAAGTTCGTTTGGATAGCCGTAGCCAAGGCTTTCGCGAGCAGCACGTTCGATGCCCAGGGTGATCCTGCTGCTGCCGTCGGTTCCGGCGATCTGATCCAGCCGGTACAGGGAGGTCATCTCCGCATAGAGGTTTTCCATATAAGCATCGTCCACCGTCTGACCTCTGCGGACGGATTTGTTCACATCCTCGATCAGCTGTCCCGCGGCATTGCGCAGGGAGGCAGAACCGTTGAACACCGGTGTCACGAAGGTGTTGCCGGTATTTTCCATCAGCAGC